>JBGPHB010000042.1:0-11570 GCA_041484155.1 Bryobacteraceae bacterium | reverse complement strand
TGGCGGTTCGCAGAAGACCTATGCAGGGATGGTGACCCAAATGGACCTCCAGGTCGGCCGGGTGATGAAGGCCCTGGAAGGCGCTGGCATTGCGAATAACACGCTGGTCATTTTTACTAGCGACAACGGCGGCGAGCGTTTCGCGGACACGTGGCCCTTCACTGGAAAAAAGACCGAACTTCTGGAGGGCGGCCTGAGAATCCCGGCCCTGGTACGCTGGCCGGGGCACATCCAACCCGGAAGCACGACTGAACAGGTCGCCATCACGATGGATTGGAACCCCACGCTACTCGCGATCGCCAGCGTCCAGCCCCACCCCTCCTTTCCCCCGGACGGAATCAGCCTTGTTCCGACACTGACGCAGAATGCGACGCCGGTTGCTCGCAAACTGTTCTGGCGTTACCGGTCCAATGCCCAGCGAGCGGTACGCGAGGGCGACATGAAGTGGCTCAAGATCAACGACAACACATTCCTGTTCAATGTGGTCGCCGATCCGCTCGAGAGAGCCAACCTGAAGGACCGGCAACCGGACGTGTACCGGAGACTCGTCAATGAATACGAGGCCTGGAACGCGACCATGTTGGCGGAAGACCCTGAAGCGAACTCAGCCACTTTCCTCGACAACCAACTGGCAGACCATTACGGCAATCGGCGGAAGTAGGTGATTGGCACGTCCGGAGAGTCCGCGCCACTGCGCTGAGGGTTGGATTATACTACGGTCGATCGAAAGCCTTACGGTGAAAGGAGCGGAGAGATGAGGACGACAAGACTACAATACATAGCAGGCTCAGTGGGGGTTGTTTTGGCCGTGTTCCTGGCAGCCACGCTGGTCAGGGTAAATGCCCAACCACCCGCGAGCGAAGCGGTCCGCATCGATAACGACGACATCGGCGGCGTGGTCGCCAGCGCGAAAGGACCGGAAGCGGGCGTCTGGGTGATCGCGGAGACGACCGATTTGCCCACCAAGCTCAGCAAGACCGTGGTCACGGACGATCGCGGGCGCTACGTGTTGCCCGACCTGCCGAAAGCGAACTATAGCGTATGGGCTCGCGGCTACGGGCTGGTGGATTCGCCCAAGGTTCAAGCCGCGCCGGGCAAGAACGTAAACCTGACGCCGGTGGTGGCGCCGAATGCGCGCGCGGCCGCGGAATACTACCCGGCTAACTATTGGTATTCCCTTCTCAAAGTTCCCGAGAAAAACGAGTTTCCCGGCACCGGGCCTTCCGGTAACGGCATTTCAGAACGCATGAGAAGCCAAGCCGAGTGGATCCACCTGATCAAGACCGACAGTTGCGAGTCCTGTCATCAACTGGGGACCAAGGCGACGCGGGAGATTTCCAAGAGTCTCGGTACGTTCGATTCTCCCTCGCTCGCCTGGGCGCGGCGGATTCAGTCCGGACAAGCCGGCAACGCCATGACCAACGGCATCAACCAGCTTGGTCAGCAACGGGCCACCGCGCTGTTCGCGGATTGGACCACTCGAATTGCGGGGGGTGAATTGCCCGCCCAAGCGCCGCCACGGCCGCAAGGCGTGGAGCGCAGTGTCGTCATCACACAGTGGGACTGGGCCGACCCCAAGGCGTATCTGCATGACGAGATCGCCACCGATAAGCGGAATCCCACCATCAACGCCAACGGTCCGCTCTACGGCTCCGCCGAGGAGAGCAGGGATTACCTGCCGGTCCTCGATCCGGTGCGCCACACCAGCAGCCAGGTGAAGGTGCCGTACCGCGATCCGAAAACCGCCGGACAACCCGCGCCCTTGCAGCCTTCGGTCTTCTGGGGAGAAGAACCGATCTGGGACGGTCACGTCACCGTGCACAATCCGATGCTGGATCAGAAGGCGCGCGTATGGTTCACCTCCCGAATCCGGCCCCCCGAGAATCCGGCATTCTGCCAGGAGGGATCGAGCCATCCGTCGGCAAAATTGTTCCCACTCAAAACAGCAGGCCGCCACCTGGCCATGTACGATCCGAAAACCAAGGAAACGTCGCTGATCGGCACGTGTTTCAGCACGCACCACTTGCAGTTCGCCGAAGACGCGAATTATACACTGTGGACCAGCAGCGGCGGCGGTGGTGGAGCGGTCGGCTGGCTGAACACCAAGATGTGGGACGAAACCCACGATGAGGAGAAATCGCAAGGCTGGACCGCGCTGATCCTCGACACCAACGGCAACGGCAAGCGGGACGCGTATGTGGAGCCTGACCAACCGCTCGATCCCACCAAGGACAAGCGCATCAACGCCGCGTTCTACGGCGTGACCGTCAGCCCGGCCGACGGTTCCGTCTGGGGATCGGTGTTGGGCTTCCCCGGTTCCGTGGTCCGGTTGAATCCCGGGTCGCATCCCCCAGAGACCGCCCTGGCGGAAATTTACGAGCTGCCCTGGAACAACCCGAAAGCGCCCGTCCAGGGATTCTCGCCGCGCGGGCTGGACATCGACCGCAATGGCGTCGTCTGGACGGTGCTGGCAAGCGGGCACCTGGCCAGCTTCGACCGTCGCAAATGCAAGGGAACGCTCAACGGGCCGAACGCGACCGGACAGCAGTGTCCCGAAGGATGGGCGCTTTTCGAAACGCCCGGACCGCGCTTCAAGAACGTCACGGATTCCGGCAGCGCCGATTCGCATTACTACGACTGGGTGGATCAGTTCGATACGTTCGGACTGGGCAAGAACGTACCGATCGCCACCGGCAACGATTCCGATTCGCTGCTGGCCCTGGTGAACGGGAAGTTCGCGATTCTCCGCGTGCCGTACCCGATCGGCTTTTTCGCCAAAGGGCTGGATGGCCGGATCGACGATCCGAAGACCGGCTGGAAGGGCAAGGGGCTTTGGTCGACCTGGGCCACCCGAACGCCATTTCACAGCGAGACCGGCAAAGGGACCACCAGCAAGGTGGTGCACTTCCAGCTTCGCCCCGACCCACTCGCGAGGTAAACTCACGCGACGGCTTGATATCGATCGCAACAGCGTCGGATGATTTCGGAGTACCTCGACGTCGATCCGTCTACTTTGCATTTGCCGCCTAGTCGCGTCTCTGGCGCCGACCCCGTCAAGTGAGCGCGACAAATCGCGCGGTACGGTTCATCGGTCCAGGGAATGCCGAGTTTGTGGGTCTATCTCGGACGGGGCGTTGATGATTTACGACGGAGTGACACGCGCGAGTCGCGTTGCTAAACTACTCCCTGGGACACTTATCCGGGTGGAGATCGTTGGCGATCTGCAAGCCCCTTGCGGCCAGTTGCCGATCATAGGAGAATTCGTGCCATGACAACGCAAGTGCGACAGGAGATTCTTTCCGTCCTCTCGGAGCTGAACGACTGCTGTCCGGACGTTCGTTTCGGCCAGCTAGTCGCCAATCTCTCCTATTTGGCAAAAGGTCCCAGCAATGAAGCGATTTGGGACGTGGAGGATGAAGAACTTCTCACCGCGGCTCGTAAACACCTGGAGGAGCGGCGGAGGAGCAGCCCTGCACCTTCGACGCCCAGACCGGCCGGCGAAGTGAACGGAGGTTACAGATGAGTTATCAAGTTCTCGCATCCAAAGCGTTTCTGACAGCATTGATCGCCCTCGCTTCGTTGGCGCCGCTGCCCGTAGCAGGCCAGGCGCGAGCGAACAAGACTTGGACTCCGTCCCATACAGCGGACGGCCAGCCGGACCTGCAGGGCGTGTGGACGAACGCCACCATAACGCCCTTCGAGCGCCCCACTGAGCTTGCCGGAAAACCGGTTCTCACGAAAGAGGAAGCGGCCGAGCTGGAAAAGAAGGCCGCTGACAATCGGGTGGACCGCCCTCCCAAGGCAGGCGACGTCGGCAGCTACAACCAGTTCTGGTTCGACTCGGGAACGAAGGTCGTGTCGACCAGGCAGACTTCGTTGGTCGTGGATCCGCCGGATGGGCGGGTTCCCATCAAGCCCGCGGCGGAGGCGAAAAGAGACTACGATCTGGCGCACGTCGCCGACTCCTACGAACACATGAGCGTGTGGGACCGGTGCATCACGCGCGGCGTGCCGGCCGGAATGTTCCCCGCTGGTTACAACAACGCCTACCAGATTGTGCAGAGTCCCGGGTCCGTGGTGATCCTCTATGAAATGATTCACGAAGCTCGGATCATCCCGCTCGACGGCCGCCCGCATTCGCCGTCGAACATCCGTCAGTGGAACGGGGATTCGCGCGGCCACTGGGAGGGCAACACGCTGGTGGTCGACACCACCAACTACAACGGCAAGGGCTGGATCGCGACCAGCGCCGCAACCGGGCGCGTCAAGGGCATCCCCCAGAGCGAGGCTTTGCATGTGGTCGAACGGTTCACACGCGCTGCCGCCGACACCATCAGCTACGAAGTTACGATCGACGATCCCAACGTGTACACAAGACCCTGGAAGGTGGCGATCCCGTTGACTCGCGATCCGGAGTATCAACTCTATGAGTACGCGTGCCAGGAGGGGAATCACGCTGTCGAAACCATCCTCGGTGGCGGTCGCGCCGCCGATAAGGCAGCCGCAGCATCCGCGAAATGAGAACACTTGTCGGCGCCAGTGCGGCCGTAATCGCCACCCTGGCATTTTTCGGTAGCACGGCTGCTTCTCAGCAGGCCACGCCCCACCCTTTGGTGACGAAGGCGGAGTACGAGCGGTGGCAAGTCGAACTATCAAACTGGGGACGCTGGGGGAAGGACGATGAAATGGGCACCCTCAACTTCGTCACTCCAGCGAAGCGCAAACAGGCGGCGGCGCTGGTGAAGGAGGGGTTCTCGGTGTCTCTCGCGTCGAATGCGAACACCGAAAAGGGGATCGATAACCCCTGCCCGCTGGAGTGGTCCATGATCACTGCCACCGAATCGACTGCGATGGATCGAATCGCCTACCCCTGCATCCACGGCGCTGGCACGACGCATCTCGATTCCTTCGCGCATATCTTCTTCAACGGAAAAATGTGGAACGGTTATTCCGTGGCCGGGCTTGTAACCAAGGAGGGAGGGGCCGGAAAGAGTTCGATCCTGACGATGAAGAATGGGATTGTTACCCGCGGGGTTTTGTACGACATCCCGAAACTCAAGGGAGTACCGTATCTCGAGCCGGGAACCCGCATCTTCCCGGAGGATCTGGAGGCCTGGGAAAAGAAGTCCGGCGTGAAGGCGATGGCCGGCGATGCGATGCTGCTTCGCTGGGGGCGTTGGGCGCGGCGCGCGAAGCTGGGACCCTGGCCCATCGACGAAGGCGCCGCGGGACTCGATAATTCCGTGATTCCGTGGCTGAAGAAGCGCGATATCGCGCTGCTGGGCTGGGAAACGCCGGGCTATGCACCGGGGCCCCCGGGCGACCTTCCCCGAAGCGCCCTTCACAATTTTGCTTTGACGATCCTGGGAATCCATCTGATCGACCGCGCCGATTTCGACGCGATGAGTGAAGCGGCCGCGGCGCGGAATCGTTGGGAATTCATGCTTACCGTGGCGCCGTTGCCCATACCCAAAGGGACCGGTTCACCCGTGAATCCAATTGCGGTGTTCTGAAAACCTTTTGGCAAGCTCTCTCCAACTAGCAAAGCAATGTTGCCCTGAACCACAGAAAAACATCCAAGGCACGTGGGGCGGGCAGTCTTGCCGGCAAGCCGGCTTTCGTGCCGGCTTTTTTCGGCTGCATCGCGACCGGAAAGCCGGCCCGGAGGCCGGCTCGCCGCCATGACTGGCTGCCCCACGGCCGCCCGCCATTGCCAAAAAGTCTCTGATAGTTGTGACGGCTCGCCGCGAGTCGTCCTCGCTTAAGCATGCCCCACTGGTTTATCATCGTAAATTCACGATTGCGCCACCGGAGGGCTTGAAATTGGCTTTGACTGCACACGGCGTCTTGAGCTCGTACATGGCGCCATATGACCGGGAGTGTTTGGAAGACATCGGGTACATGACCTGCATGACTTTGGTCCTGCTCGGGAATTACTCCCAGACCGGGCATTTCGGCGGGCCATTGGCGTACACGCCGTACAACGTGGCCGTGCATCTGGCCGGGCCTGAGCTGGGTGCCCTGCGTTATGATTACCGCCGCCCGAAGCATCCCTACGGTGACAAGTTCATGCTCGCCGGCGGTCATTGCGTGCCCACCTGCTATGCCCTGTGGATGATCATGGGCGAGGCTCTGGCCCGCAAGCATGCGGCCACGGGCGACCGCCGCTACTATGTAGATCCGCAGGTGGCCATGCTGCCGGTTGACGCCCTCGGATTTAGGCGCGGAGCAGGAGCCCTGAAAACGCTGTTGCAAGATCACGGCTTGGCCGATCACCCGCTGTTTGCCCAAGCCAAGGGACGCGGCATCCGCGCCCTCGCTGGCCATGCGGAGAGCACCGATGTGACCAACGATGTCAACGGTGGCCCGTCGGGAATCGGCATCGCCACCGCAGCGGGTAAAGCGGCGTTCTGGGATTTTGCCGGGGCTCCGGCGAGTGCTCCAAAGGTCATCGCCTTCGAAGGGGAATTCGCGATGACCGAAGGGCACGCGCAGGAAATGAAGACGCAGGCCCTGGCGTTGCAGGTGGGCAAACGCCTGCGTATTCTGTTTTCCGACAACAACGCGGGCATCGACGATTCGCTGATTGGCGGGGTGATCGCCAGCAAGTACGACGGGTACCGGCTCATCGATCAGTGGACTTCGTATGGATGGAACGTCTTCGCTCTCGAAGATGGAAATAACTACGACCAGATCGTGGCGGCGCTCAAGGCCATGGAGGAATGGGACCCGGCGGACCGCCGTCCGATGGTCGTCATGGGCAAGACCACCAAGGGGTATTGGCCGGCCGCCCTGAATGGCAAGATCCCGGGGCATGGCGATCAAGTGGTCGGCTACCCGAGCCATCCTTACGGGATGAAGATGAACTCGGAATATTTCGTCGCTCTGGCCCGGACCTTCGAGGAACGCTACGGCGTGGAGTTCGCCGGCATTCACCAGGGGCCGGTGACCGATCCGAAGCAGCGGCTGATCCAGTTCAAGACCAACATGGATGTGGCGTTGTCCGTTTTCGATCGAAACGGCTTGGGGGACTGGCTGGCCGATCGTCTGGTAGCCATCGGCGACACGGTGAAAGACGATGTTCCCCTGCGTTTCGATGTCAAACACGATCCGTTTTTGGACGACCGCCTGCGCGTGGCCAATCTTCCGGTCGAGCCGCAGAAGGTGACCGTGAAGAATCCTGTCTCGGGCGCCGAGAAGCAGGTAAACATCGCGCTCTTCCGCAAGCCTGGCGAGGTCGCCGGCACACGGCGAGGCATCTCCGAAATCGTCAAGTGGATGAACCACGTGACCGGGAATCGTTTCCTTACGCTTGCCGCCGATCTTTCGGAATCCATCAATTTGGAACACGGCAGTCTGTGGGGCCATTACGATCCGGATGCCAATCCGCTGGGGACGCGCATCAAGGCCGCGATTCAGGAAGCTGGCAACGTGTCCACCGCCATCGGACTCGTTGGCCAGAGTGCGTCGGTCGACCCGCGGAAATTCGCAGGTGTGTGGGCCATCAGCGGCACGTATGGCGCTTTTACGCCGCTCATGTACACGCCCGCTCGCGTGTGGAGCCAGCAGAACCAGGACAGCCGGTTTCGCATGGGCGTCCTGCATATTCTGGTGGCCCATTCCGGGCCGGAGACCGCCGCTGATGGGCGCACTCACTTTGGAATTTTTGCCCCCCAGGTCTGGAAGCTCTTCCCGCGCGGCCAGACCATTCACCTGAACTTCTGGGATTACAACGATGTCGCCCCGGGCTACTTCGCGGCCGCCGAGATTGCCGCCCGCGAATCCAAAGTCGGCATCATTACGCTGGAAGTGGCGCGCCCCGATTTTCCCGTGGCCGATCGCAACCAGTTCGCCGACACAGACCTCAGGGCCGCGGCGAAAGGGCTGTACGTCATTCGCGATTTCACCCCGGGGAAACCCAGGCACGGTTACGTCGTGACGCAGGGCTCCAGCTCGACGGTCAACCTGGTGAGCATTCTGCCTCGTTTGGAACAGGCCGGCATCAATGTCAAAATCATCGCCGCGATCAGCGAAGAATTGTTCGATCGCCAGCCGGAGGCGTATCGCCATACGGTGTTGCCGCCGGAGGCGTACTACGATCTGATGGTGGTGAGCACGGGCACGCGGCGAGTGTGGCCGATCCGCGATGTGGGGCCGCTGACGGATGCGTACTCGCTTACCTCGGACTGGGACAATCAATGGCTCACCAGCGGGCTGGAAGCGGACGTGATCGCGGAAGCGCACCTTGACGCAGGGTCGATCTTCGCGGGCATCCAGCGTTTCGCGAGGGATCGTGAGCAACGCTTGTCCGGGCAGCGGGCGCTGATGGGCGCTCTGGGTTAATTAGCGCGATGCCCGTGCTGCGGCATCGATCGACGTGGTGGGGTCCGCGCCGGCCCAGGTTTCATCCTTCGAGGGTCCGTAAACGGCGGGCACAGCCTTGCCGAGCAGCCGGAGATAGACCGTCAGTTGGGTCCGGTGGTGGGCTGTGTGCAGGATTCGGCGCCACACGATCCAGGCCCGCTCCCTTGTTACATCGAAGAAGGGAACCGGCCCGGTCCACCAGGACTCAGTCTTGTCCGCCAGCCCGCGCAATCTGGGCTCGGCCAGCCTGGCGAGTTGGTCGGTGAGCGCCGAGACCGTCGTGACGGAAGGCAGCACTCTGTCCGCCGGCGGCTCGGGAAGGGCGAGGAATTCTCCGAAGAAGCGACGCTCTGACAGAAGTTCGTGTTTCATGATTTCACCCACCGTACTGGAACGCTCATGTGGGCGGAACGGCAGTTCCTGGTCATCGAAGCGACGCCAGACCGCGACGACTTTGTTCGTCTCACTGGCGTAAGTATCGATTACGTGCTGAAGTAATGCCACGCGAGCGCGAGGAACCCTTTCAGCAGGAATTGCAGGCGTGTCAGTCACTACTCTATTCTGCACCAAGGCCGCTATATTGTTTCCCATGAGCCGGACTTTGATCATACGCATTTCTGCCGGGATTCTCGCATTGCTGGGAGCCTGGGCCGCCTACACACAGAATAAACAGGCGCCTCCGCGGCTGGATGTTCACAAGATCAAAGACGATCTGTACATGATCGAAACGGTGGGTCCCATCGCCGGGAATGTGACCGATACCTCACCAATGACGGCGTGATCGACGGGGCTGAAACCCCGCCCTGACAGGCAGGGCTTTGTCGTGCGTTTACAACACCCCGCAGGCCCTGCCCGTAGGGCGGGGTTTCTTGCTACCGGAATTCTTCCTGAAGCTGCTCCAACGCTGACGAGCCCGGGCACAATTTTTCATACGGCACTTTCGAAAGCGCCATGGGCGACGACTGGTTCAATTCGTGCATGTCGTCCACGCTCTCATCCAGGTACAGGAGCCCGGTCACGACCTCCCCCTTGCTCTGGTGCTCCTGCAGATACGCGAAGACCTTCTCGCGATCGGTGGGATCGTAGTCCTTCGGAACACCCTTGAACAGGACAACGCTGCCGTCGTGCATCGCGACGCTGATCGCGCCGTTCTGCCCGATCTTGGCGAGAATCTCCGGGGCAGGAGGCACGAAATCCGTCTCCGTTGCCTTCAACTCGTGCTGCCGGGTATGCAGATAACTCTTGGTCGACCCCTTGTGATCATTGAACGTCACGCACGGGGAAATCACGTCCACTAGGGCGAAACCTCGATGCGCGATCCCGGCCTTCAGAATCGGCAGCAGCTGATCCTTATCGCCGGAAAAGCTCCGGGCGACGAACGTCGCTCCGATACTCAAAGCGAGCGTCACGGGGTCGATGGGAGCCATCCGATTCGGATCCCCTCGCTTGCTCTTCGATCCGACGTCGGCGGATGCCGAAAACTGGCCCTTGGTCAGCCCATAAACGCCGTTGTTTTCGATGATGTAAAGCATCTTCACGTTGCGGCGAATCGCGTGGCACATGTGGCCCAGGCCGATGGAAAGCGAGTCGCCGTCGCCGGAGATTCCGATGTAAGTCAGCTCGCGGTTGGCGGCATTGGCGCCGGTGGCGATGGCGGCCATGCGGCCGTGTGCGGAATTGAACCCATGCGCGCCGCGCACGAAGTAGGTGGGCGTTTTGGAGGAGCACCCGATGCCGCTCATTTTCGCGATCATATGCGGCGGTGTGGAGAGCTCCCAGAAGGCGCGGGTGATTGCCGCGGTGACCGAGTCGTGCCCGCATCCCGCGCACAGTGTTGACATGGACCCTTCATAGTCCCGGATCGTCAACCCCAGGTCGTTCCTGTGCAGGCTCGGGTGGATGGCGCTCGGTTTAGCGATGGATGGCAATTTTGGTTTCTCCCACTTGACTGGTAATTCCGTCGATGACGTGCTTGGCACTCAGCGGGAACCCGCCGTAGACCAGCACGGACCGCAATTTGTCTTTCTGCACGCTGGTCTCCAAGGTCAGCAGGGAGCGGAGCTGCGCGTCGCGATTCTGCTCCACGATGAAGCAAATTTCGTGCTCGTTGAGGAATCCCTCCACGCTTTCGTCGAAGGGGAAGCCGCGTAGCCGCATGTAGTCGGCATCGATTCCCTGTTGGGCCAGAACGTCCAGCGCCTCGCGCACGGCCGGATCGCAGCCGCCGATGGTGACCACTCCGAGGCTGGCGTCTTTACGTCTCTGGATCACCGGCGCGGGGACGGATCTTGCCGCGGCTTTATGTTTCAGCAGAAGCCGGTCGAGCACTTCCTGGTAGTCGTCCGGCATCTCCGTATAGTCGCCGAACTTAGTGTGTCCGGATCCGCGGGTGAAGAATGCCCCCTTGGGATGAACGCCGGGCAAGGTTCGAGCGGCGACATAATTCACGTCTTCGCCGGTATACCGCAGGAACTTGGAGATCCCTTCGAGATCTTCTGCGTCCAGCACGCGGCCGCGGTCGGGCCGGTAGGAATCGTCCCAAGCGAGACGCGGCACCACCCAGTCGTTCATGCCGATATCCAGGTCCGACAGCATGAAGACCGGCGTCTGGAATCGCTCCGCCAGATCGAAAGCTTTGACCGCGAGTTCGAAGCACTCGGCCGGGTTCGCCGGAAACAGCAGGATATGTTTGGTATCGCCGTGCGAGGCGTAGGCGCACTCCAGAATATCGCCCTGCTGGGTGCGCGTCGGCATTCCGGTCGACGGGCCCACCCGCTCGATGTCCATGATCACCGCGGGGATCTCGGCGTAATACGCGAGGCCGAGCAGCTCATTCATGAGCGAGATGCCCGGGCCGGAGGTGGACGTGAAGGCTCGGGCGCCGTTCCAGCAGGCTCCGATGACCATCCCGATCGCGGCCAGCTCGTCCTCTGCTTGCAGGATGAGGCAATTGTTCTTACCCGTCTCGGGATCGCGACGGTATTTGTCGCAGAATCCCTTGAATGCATCCATGACGGAAGTGGACGGCGTGATTGGGTACCAAGCTGCGACGGTGGCTCCCGCGTACACGCAACCAAGCGCCGTGGCCGTGTTCCCGTCGATGAGGATCTTGTCGCTGTTCGCGTCCATCTTTTCCAGACGAAACGGCAGCGGATCGAAATGCTCTTTAGCGTAGTCGTAGCCCAGCCGCAGCGCCCGAAGATTGG
>JBGPHB010000041.1:0-11598 GCA_041484155.1 Bryobacteraceae bacterium | reverse complement strand
TGCTGAAGAACACCGGGCCGCGGCAGAACTTTCTGTCGGTCTTGCTCACTGGCACCAAGTCCAATCGAAGCGCGATTGGAGCGCGGGTGACGGTGGAAGCCGGCGGCCGCCGCCAGATCGACGAAGTCATGAGCGGCGGAAGTTACTATTCGCACAACGACTTCGCGCTGTACTTTGGTCTCGGCCGCGCTTCCACCGTCGATCGCCTGGAGATTCGGTGGCCCAGCGGCGCGATACAGGAGCTGAAAGCGATTCCTGCGAACCGCAAACTCCGGATCACCGAGGGACCGTAGCAAAAAACCGGGACATAGCAAAAAACCGGGACAGTACACTCAATACACTCAATTTCGTCGTCCGGCACATCGGGATCAGAGGAATTGCGGCCTGCGAAATTGAGTGTATTGAGTGTACTGTCCCGGTTTTTTTCAAGCTACTGCAAGGGGCGGATCTGACGCAGCGCCGGCCGTGTATTGTACCGGTGCAAATAAGCCTGATGGTCCGCATCCCTTGGAAAGTGCTCGCCAGCGGGATATGGATACCGGCCCATGGAGTGGAACGGCAAAGGCTCAACGCTTGCCGAAAACGCGGTGTTCGGATCGCGGTCCTTGGCCCATCCGTCCACCTTCAACAGAAAATCCCGAGTCCAGCCCGACGGAAGCGAGGGAAGCGCTGACGCATTGAACAAGAGGCGCAACTCGTCGCCAGACCCCAGGATCGCCAGCTTGTCGTCGACGCTCTCCATTAGCTCACGGACGTCGCCGTAGCGAGTATACAGTCCTGCCGTAGGATTCCAAAACGACACCGGCTCGACCCGGTCATAGAGGAATGTATCGGGCTGCTTACGCTGTGGATCGATGCGCGATTGGGAAAACCCACGGAAGCGCAGATCGGCGCGGGCCAGCTCGACCTGCGTCATTCTGGCCTCGGCGGGCGCCGCGTTCTCGCTCAGGAAAATCTCATCCCAATAAACGCACAGGTCCGTCACGATGCGCAACTTGCGCGCAGCGGAAAGAAAATGCAACGGCACCGCGATGGTTTTCGGCTTCCCGGCCGGCATTCCCATGTCTTCATTCACCGTGACCCATCGCCCTGCGGCATCCTGCATTTGCAAATACGGCATGACGAGCCCGCCCCTTCGCTCCTGCGCGGCGGCGCGAAACGTGCTGCCATCCGGCCAATCGACCCATCCGTTCGCGAGCAAAACCGCGTCGCCGGAGGCTGCGCCGCCGAAGTCGAGCTCGAGCGTATGGAGCTGGGCGACGCCGAGTCCGGTGCGCGGAAACTGGTCCGGATAGCGCTGGTCGCGCGCTCGAAGGCGGGCGAGAACGTCACGGCCCCGATCGTCGCGCGCCGATACCGGATAGATTCGGCGTTCCGCTTCGTACAAACGGAACTCAGGATACGGCGGCGCCTTGAATTTTTCGTTGGTGAAAATCTCCTTGCGGGCCGAGTGGTCTAGCGTGAAGAGCTGCACCTGATCGAGATAAGAGACCTCGCTCAGCTCTTCCGTGATCCGGATTTCGTAATGGCCGTTCGCGGCCGCGAGCGATTTTCCAGGAATCTGCACGTACTCGTCGTGATCGACCGGAAAATACGTGCCCTCGCCGTCGCTGGCGCCTAGCGGGGCGACGCCCAGCACGTCGGTAATGAACTCGAATCCGTGTCCGTTCCAGGTCCAGATCATGGGGCAGGATCCCGAGAGGCGTTGTTTCTCTTCGTAGTTGTAAGCGCGGTTGGTGGACTGATTGACTTCGTTCTGAATCAGCCCGTTCGGCCAGGTGATGCGAACCACGTCGGCCTTCTGATTTGCGCCCACCTGGAAAAGCAGCGGCAGACCCGCGTACGTTTGCTTCCAGTAGCCCGCGCCGGCTTTGACCTCCACCTCGGCATCCTCGGCAAGTTTGAGATTTTTGACACCGGTGAGCTGGACGCGAATCCAGCGGGCGTTGGCAGGCGTGCGATTCAGCTTCACGTGGACCTTGCCGTCGCTCACGATTTCCGCGTAATCCGGCCGTCCGTCGTTATCGAAGTCGGCCGTTGCCACGTGTACGCCCGCCGGCGCGGCATTCGTGTATGTCTCCGCGTCATAGCGGCCGCCAAGCCGGTCGCGATAGAGCAGCGGAGCGCGATCCCGATACGTCACCAGCAGATCGAACGCCTTGCTGTCGGGAGTGACGCGCAGCTTGAACGCCTCGGTGGGGCGGCCCGCGGCAAACGGAAAATCTGCCGTCCGGTCCTCGAGTCCCGCCGTGCCTTGATTACGGATCAGGGCAGGACGCTCCGCAAGCAGGACCAGATCGAGATCGTAGTCGTGGTCGTAGTCGATCCATACGGCGCGCTCGAATCTGCGCTCCGGTAGCGCGGCTTCGAACCGTGCGAAGCGGCCTTTCAGATTGCGATAGAGCAGGGGGCCTGAATCGGTGAGGACGCACAGATCCATCAAACCGTCGTTATCGAAATCGCCAGGAGCGGCGAAGACTGCACCTCTGATCTCGTCCAGACCTGAGTCGCTCGCCAATTCCAGGCCGTTGCGGTAAAGCCTGACCCCGCGCTCGGACCAAACCAGCAGGTCCGCGCGCCCGGCGCCGTTCGCGTCGATCGCGGCGAGCCCCGCAGCGCCTCCCGAATCTTCCAGAACGTGCTCGCTCCAGGCCGGCGTCCCGGCTTCCTCCAGCGCGGAAGAACGCGGAGCATCGTAGATCTCGGCCAAGCTGCACCAATCGACGTCTTCCGGAATTGCCGCGCCTTCCGCCTGCTTCTTGAGATCCTGGAAAATCCCGAGTTCGCGAGCCGCGTCCACGCCGCGGCCCGCCTGCCGGTACAAATTGTAGAGCTGGAAATGCGCGGCGGCGAGCCGCGAATCGAGCTGGGCGGCTCGCACAAACTGTGCGATCGCGTCCGGGGCCCGCCCCGCCGCGCGATACATCGCGCCGAGCTGATAATGCGCGATCGGCTCGCTTGGAGCGAGCACGCCCAGGCGCTCGAACTGCGCTAACGCCTTCTCGGATTCGCTCGACCTCTTGTAATAGATTCCGAGATTGAACCACGTGTGAGGCAGCGACGGATCGCGCCGCTGCACTTCCTCGAGCAGCGCCGCTCCCTCGGCGCCGCGCTCCCCGCGCAGCAAGGCCAAGCCGTAGTTCAGCTTTTCGGGAATGGAGTCTGGTGCGAGATCTAGAGCCTTCTTGAACTCCGCAATCGCCTCGGCATGGGTAGTGGGGTTCTCGTAAAACGCCTTCCCCAGGTTGCGATGACGCTGGATTCTCTCCTTGGAAGGGGGCACGGAGCGAACCCACACGATCGCGATCGCCGCAAGCGCAACGCACGTGAGACCGAGACCGACTGCGATCTTCATCGCGCGGCGCTGCCGCGAGGTCCCCCGGGAAAACATGACTGGCTTCTATTATGAAACTCTAGCAGCCGAAGAATGCAGGCCGGGGCCTGCGTTACACTTGACCGCGGTAACGCAGGCCCCCGGCCTGCCATTGGTGTGAGCAAGTACTCATGACGGGAACTGGCGATACATGGTCGGGTCTCGTCCGGTGCTTTCCCGATACCGGCGCTGAAGGGTGTTGGAGAATGTGTCGGCATATTCTTTCTGA
The DNA here is from genome assembly GCA_041484155.1 of Bryobacteraceae bacterium. GTDB lineage: Bacteria > Acidobacteriota > Terriglobia > Bryobacterales > Bryobacteraceae > Palsa-187. Next base: position 7,996 of record JBGPHB010000041.1, on the reverse strand, counting down.
ACGAGACTGACCGTGCAGCCGCCGAAACCGCCGCCGGTCATGCGAGAGCCGTAGACGCCGGGCAAGTCCGAGGCGATGTCCACCAGGATGTCCAGTTCCGGACAACTCACTTCGAAATCGTCGCGCAAACTATAATGCGAGGCGCGCATCAAATCTCCGAATCGATCGAGAGCGCCGTCTTGCAACGCGGTAAAGGCCTGCTCCACGCGCTCATTTTCGCTGACCACGTGCCGGCAACGGCGATACACGGTCGCGTCCATGGTCCGCCCATACTTTTCCAATTCAGAGCGGGTCACGTCACGCAGGGCTGTGACGTGCGGGAGGACGCGGGCCATATGGCGAACGCCGGCGCTGCAATCCGCGCGCCGCTGGTTGTATTCGCCTCGGGCAAGCTCGTGATGAACCATTGTATTGCAGATGACAAGGCCTATCCCGGCGGGCAGCCTCGCGCGACGAAACGCAAGCGAGCGGCAGTCCAGCATCAACGCTTCGCCGGGACTTCCATGACAGGCGACAAATTGGTCCATGATCCCGCACTGGACGCCCACGAATTCGTTTTCGGCGCGTTGACAAAGCTTGGCAATCTCCGTCGGCGCGACCGTAATCCCTGCAAAGTCCAGGAAAGCCATGGCGGTTGCGACCTCCAGCGCGGCGGACGAACTGAGCCCGGCTCCGATCGGGACCTCACCACAGATCAACAGATTCGCGCCACCAAGGCGGTAACCGGCTCGTTGGAGAATGACCGCGACCCCATAAACATAGTCGCTCCAGTGCTGCGACCCCTGAGGCGACGGCTCGTCGAGCGTGAACTCGCGGCTCTCTCCGAAGTTCTCGGAATGCACCGTGAGGACTCGGTCGGGTCGCTTGCCGGCGGCAACCCAGGTAGAAAGCGTAAGCGCGGCGGGCATCACGAAGCCGTCGTTATAATCGGTAAACTCGCCGATCAGATTGACCCGGCCAGGAGCACGAAAGACTACTGGCGTTTCGCCCCACCGGGCGCGGAAGGCGCGTACAAGTTCCGCATCGTGGCTCATGGGGCTTAGTTGGAACCGTCGAATTTGCGGGCGATCAGTTTGCACTGGTCGTCCTTCATTACAACGCTATGGCGAAAGGATTCGCACGGGAGCAAGAGCGCAACCAGCGTTAGCAGCACTGCGCTCCATTTCACCTGATCAGCATTACACAGGCATGATAGGCTGTCAACAATTAATGAAACCCCTTGACGATCGAGTGGTGTGCATCTGCGCTTCGATCGTCGTTCAAACCGCGACCGTCATGGAGCGGTTTGTCGAATCATCCGCAATTACTTCTGTGAGCCGGCCAAATCAATACCCGGTTAATGCCTGAATCCCACGCGTCTCCTGGCACACATAGGAGCCCGCGGCGAGATTCTTGTGCTCTTCGACAAGGCCGCTCGGCCATTCGACGACCAGGCGATCCGCTTTCGCGCGCTTGCCCAAGCCGAAAGTTACGGCTAGCTCGGACTGGCAGAGATAACTGGAACCCGACTTCACCATCCGCGATTGCGCGCCGTCTGGCGTGGACAGCCGGACCACCGCTCCGATGGCGTCACGGTTGGATCTGGTTCCGACCAATCGCACGCGCAGCGACCGATTGCCATTGGCCACATCGTTGCGATAGAGGAGTGCCGGGCCCTGGTTGGTGGTGATCAAAATGTCCACGTCGCCATCGCGATCGAAATCTCCGCAAGCCGCGCCCCGTCCTACTTTGGGCGCGGCGAAATCCCGCCCCACCTCGGCCGCAACATCGCGAAAGCCGCCCTGGCCCTGATTCAGGAACAGATGGGGTGCCTGGGCGTATCCCACATTGCTGCGAATGTTGCGCACGGTTTCGTCGATGTGGCCGTTGACCGCCAGCAGGTCGAGCCTGCCGTCGAGGTCCGCATCGAAGAACAGGCAGCCGAAGCCCAGACTATTGCGCGAAGCCTTTCCGACCCCGGTTTCGAGCGCCACATCGGCGTAGGTTCCGCCACGCAATTGCCGGTAGAGCGCGATCATTTCGTTGTCGAAATTGGTGACCACGATGCCGGGAGCGCCGGAATTTTCGAAGTCGGCCACGTCGACTCCCATCCCCGCGCGGGCCTTGCCGTCTTCGCTGAAGGCAACGCCGGCGCGCACCGCGACATCCTCAAAGGTTCCGTTTTTCAGGTTGCGATAGAGCTTGTTGGGTTGCGTATCGTTGGCCACGAGAAGATCGGGCCAGCCGTCGTGATCGTAATCTAGAAGGGCGACGCCCAGAGATTTGGAGGTGGTGTCGAAGATTCCGCTCTTGGCCGTCACGTCTTCGAACGTTCCGTCGCCGCGGTTCCGAAAGAGCCAGCATGTAGACCCGTGATAGGCTTCGGGAGTGCAATAACTCTTGTGTGTCCCGTCGACGCTGCAAAACACGTCGTGCTCGACGGACCACTTGACGTAATTGCATACGAACAGATCCAGGCGCCCGTCGCGGTCGAAATCGAACCAAAGCGCTGAGGTGCTGAACGAATTCCGGCCGCCCAGACCGGCCTTCTCGGTGACGTCCACAAAACGCCCTTTGCCGGTATTGTGGAACAGGCGGCTCTGGCCGACGGCGGTGACGAAAATGTCGGGGAAACCGTCGTTGTCGTAGTCGGCTACGGCAACTCCCATTCCGTACATCGGCACAGCCAGGCCCGCCTTTTCGGTCACGTCGGTGAAGGTCCCGTTCCGATTGTTGCGGTACAGGCGCATGGCGCCACCGCGACTCTTGTGACCGGGCCAGTCGGCGCCGTTCACCAGCAGAATGTCCAGCCATCCGTCGGCGTCATAATCCAGAAAGGCGCAGCCCACCCCCAGCGTTTCCGGTAGATACTTGGCGCCGAAAGCGCCGCTGTTGTGCTGGAACTGAATACCGGCCGCCGCGGTGACGTCCACCAGCCGGAAGCCGGGATCGGATGGTGCGGCAATCAGGTGTGGAGCGGCAACGGCGCCCAGCAAAAGGTCGCGGCGCGTCACGAGATGCTCGCCAGACCGTTGCGGATGGCGTACACCACCAGCTCCGCGGTGTTGTGAATACCCAGCGTCTGCATCAGATTCGCGCGGTGTACCGCGATGGTGTTCGCGCTGATTCCCAGGATCGCGGCCATATCCTTGCCGGACTTGCCGTGAACGATCAATTGCAGGACCTCCAGTTCCCGCGGCGTCAGGACCGGCCGGGCTTCGCCGGGGTCCTGGGAGAGTTTCTCCAGCCGCGGGTCGAGCACGATCGCGCCGACGGCGACCTGCTTTACGGCTTCCACGAGTTCCAGATCGAGCGCGTTCTTGAGCAGGTAGCCGCGCGCCCCAGCCTTCAGGCACGTGCGGACGTAAGTAGGTTCAGAGTGCATGCTGAGCATCAACACCCTGGTCTCCGGCGCCGATTTCAGAATCTGCCGGGTCGCGATCGCACCATTCATGCTGGGCAGCGCGAAGTCCATGACGACCACGGCAGGATGAAGCTCCGCAACCCGCTCCACGGCTTCGTGACCGTCGCTGGCTTCGCCCACGACCACGATATCGGGATCGTCTTCCAGCAGACGCCGGAACCCGCGCCGCACCAGGCTATGATCGTCCACCAGCAGGACCGCGATGCTACGTTCCGGCATGAGTCTCTTCCGAATCGAGCGGCACCGTCAACCGCACCAGGGCCCCGCCTCCGTGTTCCAGGAACTCGATGCGTCCATTCAGCAGTTCGGCGCGCTCACGCATGGAAGTCAACCCCATGCCCCGGCCTTGCTTGGAGCCGCGAAAGCCGACTCCCTCGTCTTGCACCTCCAATACTACTGCGTCCTTTTCGAAGCGCAGGCGTACGATGGCGTGCGCGGACTTGGAGTGAAGCGCCACGTTGTTTAGCGCCTCCTGCAAAATGCGGTACACGTGCACAGCCACCTCGGGCTCCATCTCCTGGCTCACCCCGTCTTTCTCATACCGGACTTCGACCCCGGTCCGCCGCTCAAACCCCGGAAGGTAAAGGTTGAGCGCACCCTCCAGGCCGGCATCGTCGAGCGCCACTGAGTGGAGCGCTTTTGAAAGAGCGCGTACTTTGTCGAGCGTCGACTGCACAATCTCGCGAACTTCCTCCAGGTCGGTGCGCAGGCTGGGATCGAGCGCCGGGCTCCTCCGCGAGGCTCGGTTGAGCATCGCGCCGATGGCGGTGAGAATCTGCCCGAATTCGTCATGCAATTCGCGGGAGATGTGGCGGAAAGCGTTTTCCTGGGTCGAAATCAACTGCCTGGCCAGTTCGCTGCGCCGTTCCGAGAGCGTGGCCACTTGCGCGAACATACCCCGGTTCCAATGCACCAGGTACAGCCCGGTTGCGGCCACCAGCACCAGCATGGCCGCCAGGAACAGATACGCCGTGCGCTCGGCGCGGGCGTAAATCTCACGCGTCTGAGCCGCGGCCTGCTCCTCGCTCTCGTTGTTCTGCACCAGAAGGCGCGCCACGGCGGTGCTCAACGCCTCCTGACGCGACTGTAGCGAGAGACGAACCTGGGTACGGGCCTCCTTCTCTTCCATCATGAAAATTCGATCTACCGCGTCCCAGAACTGAGCGGCGAAAGTGGACAGGTATCGGCGCTGATCCGGATTGGCCAGCGAAACGGTTTCTTCGCGCGCCAAGGCGTCGGTAAGATCATTTTGCAAACGCTTGAATTGGCTCTTCCAGGCGCTGAGCGGATAAGGCTCGCTGGCATCGAGCATATCGCGCATAGTAAGCGCCAGGGAGTTGAGATTGTTTTGAACCCGCAGCAAAAGCAGCGAATCGGTTCGGTTGCGGTCAATGGTTTCGGTTTGAACTCGCCGCAAGCCGTGGAGTTGCCACAGAGTGTAACCCGAGTACACTGCCACGGTCGAGAGAGTTACAGCCAACCCGGCCAAGAGCCGTATGGTGGGAGAGCGCGTGACAGCCACAATGGAGTCTATTATAGGTGCGCTTACTCTAGCGCACCCATGTCAACGTACAGAGGGGTCTGCTACCCTTCCCCGCCGGCGTGTTGTTCCAGCCGTGCCCGTGCTTGTGCGATCGCCTGGTGCAGCCGCCGCTCCAAAATTTCCCGTGGTGGCAGCTCCGTCAAGTATTGTGCTACCCGGATTCCACTCCGTTCCAGTTCCAGTAATTCGACCCGTTCGTCCGATTTGCCTGCGCACAGAATCAGTCCGATGGGCGCCTCTTCGCCGGGCTGCCGTTCGTGCTTGTCCAGCCAGCGCAGATAAAGCTGTGCTTGCCCGTAATCGGCGGCTTGAAACGCACGCAGCTTCAACTCCACCAGCACCAATCGGCGCAACCGGCGATGGTAAAAAAGAAGATCGAGGTAGAAATCCTCGCCATCCACCACAATCCTCTTCTGTCGCTCCAGAAATGCGAACCCCGAACCGAGTTCCAGGAGGAATCCCTCAATTTCCCGCAACAGGGCGGCTTCCAGATCCTTTTCCGAGTAGGTATCCCGCAGGCCCAGGAAGTCGAGAACATACGGATCTTTGAAGACCAGATCCGGGGTCAGCCGGTCCTCTGTCCGAAGGGCGGCGAGCTCCCGCTCGATCAGGCGCGCCGATCTCTTGGAGAGGGCGGTCCGCATACAGCATGCCATCGATCTTCTGTTGGAGCACGCGCGTGCTCCAACCTTCCAGCCTGCACATTTCGGCGTAGAAACCCCGCTTGAGCGGTTCTTTGATTGGGAGCAGGGCCTTAAAATGCGCCCAGCCCAATTGTCGCCGCAGTGCGGCGACAATCTCGTTATCCGGAAATGCCTCGGCGAACTGGAGCATACGGCGTAAATTTTTCTCGCCGAATCCGCGGCCGAACTCCGTTTCCAATTGTCGCCCCAGTGTGGCGACAATCTGCCTGCCGTATTCGGCTCGCCGCTGAGCCAGGATTCCGTTGCGGATGCGTGAGCCGATCTGCCAGTAGAGATGGACCAACGCACTGTTGACGCCGTGCGCGACGGACTGGCGGGCTTCGGCGATCAGGATTCGGAGTTCGGAAAGCAGCCCGTCGGCGGCCACGGTACGCTTGGTAGTGGGTTGGATCCCCCGAGGGGCCTTCGCCTTTCTTGCAGTTGTGAGGCTGCGTTTCACGTCAGGGTCCCTGTCTCCAACCGGACGCGGCCTGTGAGGCCACATTCGCTGGCGTAGTCGCGCGCGACATCGGCGAGAAGGTAGAACTCGCCGTACTCGGAGGCGGCCATGTTGCCGCACAGATCGTCGCAGGCATGGAACCGGAGGCCGGAGAACTGGCTGAACGTGAGCTTGGTCATGATTCAAGTGTCCGGCGATCTGTACCATTGTGCCAAGGTTAGTGTATGTCCGCCTGACTTCCTCTTATACTCAAACAGTGATAGACGACTTGAACACAAAGGACCCGAAGAGCTCTATCTAACCAGAAAAACCAGGCGCGTCGGCGCCGGCTACGCCAGGAAGTGCATTCGTACCCCGCAACTTCTTGTGGTTTCGGCTGGTCGGGGGAGAATGCTGTTGCCGTGAACTTGAGGACTATCACTAAGGAGGTCTATGGAGAGAAAGACTGGATTGCCGCCCGTTCATCCAGGCGAAGTCCTTAGAGAAGACATCATGCCGGCGGTCAACCTCACCGTTACCGCCGCTGCAAAATCTCTGGGCGTGTCGCGCCAGATGTTCCACGATATCCTGGCCGAGCGCCGTCCGCTTTCGGCAGTGATGTGCCTGAAGATTTCCCGCCTCTTCGGCAGCTCTCCAGAGATGTGGATGCGAATGCAAGCGGAATACGATCTAGAGAAAGCCGCTCAGGATAAGCAGGTCATGGAGAGCGTCAAGCGCATCATGCCGGTGAAGGCGATGAAGGAACTGCCTGCCTGATTGTGCGCCGGCATCGGCGTGGGCATCTCTCCCACCAAATTTCAAAGATCTTCGGAGCGCTCCTAGCCGTTCACTTTAACCCGCAAGCGGCGCGGGACCAGATTTGCGCATCCGGTACTCGCCCACTCCATTAGCACTTGGCGTAGTTTACCTAGGACTCCCGCCTGCTCGCGGCCCGGTCCCGAGTGGGTGGTCCGGACTCTTGACTAATATATACAGGACGGGCAGCTTGGTTCGACATTGGTTCAAGGGGTAAGTTGTGAAGAAGGCTGGAGAAAAACAGCGCGGCGAACTCCGCGACAGAAATTCCAGAGCGCGGAGAAGTGAGCGCAACGTGCCTGACGCGAGTTCCCGATGCAGAGGCACGGATGGACTTGCGGGTTGGCCGGACTTTACAAGAATTTCGTGGCTTCCACGCTGCCGGTCTTTCCTCCAGCCGGCCCGGCTGAGGGCCCGAATTGCCTCCTCGCCGGAAACACGTGGAAGAACCCCACTAGACGCCAACCTCAACCTCGTGCACTGCAATCGTCAGGGGCATGTTATTTGCCCGACGAGCTTCCAGGCAGCCCTGAATGGCCTCGCGGATATTCGCCAGAGCTTCTGCCTCGGTCTCACCCTGCGACACGCACCCCAGGATCGAGGGACATTCGGCGACAATCATGCCGGCCTCGTCTCGTTCGAGCGTCACCAGTAGCTTCATGATTCGATCTTAACGCCCCTCGGGCGTCCCAATCAATCCCGGCCGGTGCATCAATAGTGTCTTTCAACTGTTGTCTTGACGTTGTTCCGGGTGTAGTCTCGCTGCCCGCTTCTGCCGGGGCGTCTGATGAAGATACTCCCACGCTTAGTGCTATTCGCATCGCTCTCTGTGTCCCCATCAATGGTTTCGGTCTGAACACGCCGCAGGCCGTGGAGGTGCCAAAGAATGTACCCCGAGTACACTGCCACGGTCGAGAGAGTTACGGCCAGCCCCGCCGAGAGCCGTATGGTGGGAGAGCTCTCGACTGAGTGCGCCCGCGCCTCTATGAGGCTCGCTAATCGACCCCTTTTTTATCGAAAAGTTCTTCCAAGTCCTGCGAGCCATGGACGACACGGAGAATCTCGATACGGCCCTCGTAAGGCTGGTAGAAGATCAGGTGTTTTTCAAATCG
>JBGPHB010000040.1:0-11773 GCA_041484155.1 Bryobacteraceae bacterium | reverse complement strand
CTTGATCGCGGGAGTTTCTAGGCTTCTAAAACAGAACCCCGCCCTAACGGGCGGGGCTTGTCGTGCATCCGCAACACCCCGGCACGCCCTGCCCGTCAGGGCGGGGTTCTTGTTCGGAAATGTGGAAACTCCAGGCCCCGCCCGTTAAGGGCAGGGTAGTGTCCATTTCACGAACCATGAGGCCGCAAGGAGCAAGCGGGGCAGAAGCAGATGCCGAGCGAGCTAGCCTGAACGGGTCTCCAGCCCCACCAATTCCCTACAAATCCCGCCACTTCCGCACGGCCGATCTCGCCCATCACGCTTTCGCCTGCTACCCTCGGGCCAAATGCTATCGCGGCTCAAAAGGCCGGCCACTCCCGCCAACGAAGAATTCGCCAGAACAAAACGAACCCAGCGCGTCGCACAGAATCAACGCCTTACCGAACCTGGGCCCTACCGTAACACCCCCAAGAGAGCGATAATACTTCTGAAGCACGGTTCATCCACAAGGAGACTAGACCCATGAGGTTGATCACCAAGAAACATCTGCCCCGCCGGACATTCCTTCGCGGTTTGGGCGTCACCATGTCGCTCCCACTCCTCGACTCCATGATCCCGGCGCAGACGCCGCTGGTGAAAACCGCCGCCAAGCCTCAAATCCGTCTGGGATTGTGCTTCATCCCGCACGGCGGCGTCATGAGCAACTGGACGCCTGTCGGGGATGGTGACCTGAGGCTTTCTAGAACGCTTGCTCCGCTCGAGCCGTACAAGAATCAGGTGGTGGTGATCACGAACCTTGCGCACAAAAATGCCGCGCCCGCCGGGCCCGGAGATAACGGCGGCGATCACACGCGTTCCCCTGCCGTATTCCTGAATGGCGTTCACCCCAAGCGTACCGACGGAGCTGATATCCGCGCGGGCACGACCATCGATCAGATCGCGGCGCAGAAAATCGGTCAGGCGACTCCGCTGCCGTCGCTCGAGCTCGCCACCGAGGATTTCAGCGGCCTGGTCGGCTCCTGCGACGTGGGTTTCAGTTGCGCCTACATGAATACGATCTCCTGGCGGACGCCCACCACGCCGCTTCCCATGGAAATCAATCCCCGCCTGGTCTTCGATCGCCTGTTCGGCGACGGGGCCAACGCCGAGGAGCGCCTGGAACGAATCCAGCAGGAGCGCAGTATTCTCGACGCCGTCACCGGTCAGGTGCGGCGTCTCTCCGGCGCCCTGGGCCCGACCGACCGCAATCGCGTGGCGGAATACCTGGAGACGGTTCGCGAAATCGAACGCCGCATTCAGTTGGCCGAGAAACAGCACAGCAACTCGGACCTGGCCGCGCCGGCGTCTCCCAGCGGCATTCCGGACGATCACGAAGCGCACTCCAAGTTGATGTTCGATCTGATGGCGTTGGCGTTTCAGGCCGATATCACTCGCATCTCCACGTTCATGATGGCGCGCGAAGTGAGTTACCGGACCTTCCCGATGCTCGGCATTTCCGAAGGGTTCCATCCGGCCTCCCATCATCAGAACAGTGCGGCCAGGCTGGAGAACCTGACCAAGATCAATACCTATCATGTGAGTCTGGTGGCGCATCTACTCGAACGGTTGAAAGCCACCCCGGACGGCGATGGCAATCTACTGGACCACTCGCTGATTCTCTACGGAAGCGGAATGAGCAACAGCAACGTTCACAATCACTCGCCGCTCCCGATCTTTGTCGCCGGGGGAGCCGCCGGCAGGATGAAGGGCGGCCGTCACCTGAAGTATCCGGACGATACTCCGATGGCGAATCTGCTCATGACCATCCTGGAGAAGGCTGGGGTTCCGCAGGAAAGCGTGGGAGACAGCACGGGCGTGCTCTCGGAGGTATAACCAATGAAATTCGCCACACTTCTGTTCAGCCTCGCCTTGACTAGTTTTGCCGCCGGAACCGAAGCCGCGGACGCGGCTCAAAACCGTGACACGGAAGCTCTACGCGCATTGGTAAAGCAACACGCCAATGTGAATGCGCCGCAGCCGGATGGCACCACCGCGCTCCACTGGGCCGTCCATTGGAACGATCTCGATGCCGTGAACCTGCTGCTTCGAGCAGGAGCCGACGCGAAAGCGGCCAACCGTTACGGCGCGACGCCCCTGTCGGAAGCCGCGGCCGCCGGGAGCGTCGCGATGATCCAGGCGCTACTGAAGGCCGGCGCAGATCCGAAAACCGTGGCGACGGCCGACGGTGAGACCGTGCTGATGACCGCCGCCCGGGCCGGCAATGTGGATGCGGTGAAAGTTCTGCTCGACCGCGGTGCGGATGTCAACGCGAAGGAAAGCTACAAGGGGCAAACCGCACTGATGTGGGCCGCGGCGGAACGTCATCCCGGAGTGGTGAAGTTGCTGCTGGAGCACGGCGCGGATTGGAAGGTTCGCTCTTTCGAGCGGGAAACGAAGATGCCCAAGCTGAGCGCCGCCTCCTCGGTTACTCCGATCGCTCGCGGCGGGTTCACGGCGTTTCTTTTTTCGGCGCGCGAGGGCGATATCGAGTCCGCGCAAGTCATGCTCGATGGCGGAGTCGATATCAACCAAGTGGATGTGGACGGGACCAACGCTCTGGTCGTGTCCGTCATGAACAAGCACTACAGTTTTGCAAAGTTCCTGTTGGATCGGGGCGCGGATCCCAACCTTACCGATGTCAAGGGACGCGCCGCACTGTACGCGCTCGTGGACATCCGCAATGAGGATTATTCGGCTCTTCCCGCGCGCAAGGAGAACGACCCGCTGCCGAGCTTGGAAATCGTGAAGGCGCTGTTGGCTCGCGGCGCGAACCCGAACACCCAACTGACCAGGAATCTCCCCGGCAGAAGCGGCATGGATTCCGGCGATACGACCTTGGATCAGGGCACGACGCCATTGATGCGCGCCGCCCGCGCCGGAGATGCCGCCGCCATGCGAGTCTTGCTCGAGAAGGGCGCCGATCCCAAGCTGACCACCAAGGAAGGCAATACCGCGCTGATGTTCGCTGCCGGCGTCGGCTATCGCGACAAGAACACCCGAGGCTCGGAAGCCGAGGCTCTGGAAGCCCTAAAGGTCAGTTTCGACCAGCATCTCGATATCAACCAGACGAACACGCGAGGCGAGACCGCCCTTCACGGAGCCGCGCTGAGAGGCGCCGATTCCCTGGTCCGGTTCCTGGTGGAACACGGCGCCAAGCTGGATGCCAAGACCAAGCAGGGATTCACGCCCTTGGATGTCGCCATGGGAAAGAACAGTTTCGCCGCCCTGCCCGTTCCTCACGAGAGTACGGTGGCTCTGATTCGCCAGCTAGGCGGCCTCGAAGGCAAAGAGATCAAGCCAGTCGTAGCGAAAGCTGACTGAGTGCCGAAACCGCTCCCTAACGGTCGGGGGAACTATGGAACGACGCGATTTGCTGAAATGGTCCGCGGGCGCCGCGTTGCTGGCAGGATGCGAGAAATCCGTGGCCGACACTAGGAAGACTGCTTTACTCACGGATCCCGTCTACAAAGAACACAACCCCGGTCTGGGCCATCCCGAGCGGCCGGAACGATACGACGCCGTCACGCATGCATTGAGCCAAGCGGGATTGATGAAGTCGCTGGGCCGGATCGAGGCCCGCTTCGCTACTGAAGACGAACTGGCTTTGTGCCATAGCCATCCCTATATCCAGAAAGTGAAGCGGGAAATCGCCGCCGGCGCGCGCGAGTTGAGCACCGGCGACACCCACGTCGGCCCGCAATCTTGGGATGTCGCGCTGCAAGCCGTCGGCGGTGTGTTGAATGCAGTGGACACGGTCCTCGGACGTAAGTCGGACAATGCTTTCTGTGTCGTACGCCCGCCAGGCCACCACGCGCGGCCCGAGCAAGGGATGGGCTTTTGCATCTTCAACAACATTGCCATCGCCGCCCGTTATGCGCAGCGCAAGCATGGCGTCGGCAAAGTGCTCATCGCGGATTGGGACGTGCATCACGGCAACGGGACCCAAGACACTTTTTACACCGACGGCTCAGTGCTCTTCTTCAGCACTCACCAGTCGCCGTGGTATCCCGGCACCGGTCCCGCGAGTGAGACCGGCGACGGCAAGGGGCGAAATTGCACCATGAACTTCCCTTTCCCGGCCGGGTCCGGGCGCAGCGAGATCCTGGGGGCATTTCGAAAGCTCGCGCCCGCCGCGGACCACTTCAAGCCGGATCTGGTGCTGCTCTCGGCGGGATTCGATTCCCGCATCGAAGATCCACTGGGACAATTCACTCTCTCCGACAAGGATTTCGCGGAACTGACCGGCATCATGCTCGCAATCGCGGACAAGCACGCCGGCGGCCGGCTGGTTTCGGTGCTCGAAGGCGGGTACAACCTCGCAGGCTTGGCATCCGCCGCGACGGCTCATGTGAAAGCGCTGACCCACGGCTAGCTAGTCTTGCCGTTCGCCTATGAAGGTTTCGATACTGGACGACTACCACGATACTTTGCGCACGCTTCCCTGTTTCGAAAAGCTCCGGGGCCACGACGTTAAGATCTGGAACGATCACGTTCAGGACGTCGGCACGCTGGCCGAGCGACTGAACGATACCGAAGCGCTGGTGCTGATACGCGAGCGCACGAAGATCCAAGCTCCGCTCCTCGATCGTCTGGACAAGCTGAAGCTCATCAGCCAGCGGAGTGTGTACCCGCACATCGACATTGACGCCTGCACCAGGCATGGCGTGATCGTGTCTTCGAGCCAGCACGCCGGCACACCGTCCTACGCGGCCGCGGAGTTGACCTGGGGGCTGATCCTTGCCGCCATGCGCCAGATCCCGCAGCAAGTAGCCGCGCTCAAAGCGGGAAAGTGGCAGATCGGCGTCGGCCATAGCCTGCGCGGTAAGACGCTGGGAATCTACGGCTATGGCCGCATCGGAAGAGAGGTCGCAGGTTATGGCAGAACCTTCGGCATGAAGGTGCTGGTGTGGGCGCGGGAAGCCTCGCTCACGCGGGCCCGAGCGGATGGCTACGCCGCGGCGCCCGCAAAAGAGGCGTTTTTCGAAGAGAGCGACGTCGTCTCTCTGCACATGCGCCTGGTTGACGCTACGCGTGGGATCGTAACGGCGGGCGACCTCGCACGCATGAAGCCGACATCGCTCATCGTGAATACCAGCCGTGCCCCGCTCATCGAGCCCGGCGCGCTGGTGCGTGCTTTGCAGGCGGGACGGCCCGGTATGGCTGCCGTCGACGTCTATGAGGAAGAGCCGCTTCTTGATTCACGCCATCCGCTGCTGGCGATGGATAACGTCGTGTGCACGCCGCACATTGGGTATGTGACCCGCGACGAGTATGAGGTTCAATTCAGTGAGATCTTCGACCAGATCTCGGCGTATTGCGCGGGCAAGCCGATCAATGTTGTGAACCCGGAAGTACAGACCAGGAATGTGTAACTTGCGCCGGCCTCCCGGTGCATGGCCGCAACTATTGACCCCAAAAAGCATCGCTCCAAGGCAGGTGGGGCGGGCAGTCGTGCTGGCTTTTCGGGGACAAGAAAGCCGGCCTGGAGGCCGGCTCGCCGCCATGACTGGCTGCCCCACGTTAGTTTGCATCGGCGGGATTCGGGTTGCGGCCGCGACCGGGTTGCGGAATCGCGAGCGCCACTAGTACTAGTTCGGCTCCGGCGCCGTTCTGGCCGGCGACGACGGCGACCAGGAATTGGCGGCCGTTGACCAGGTACGTCATAGTGCCGCCGCTCAGGTTGGCGCCTAAAGGCATCTCGTGGATGACCGCTCCGGTCTTTTTATCGATGAAGCGCAGGTCGGCGCTTCCCTCAATCAGCAAGGTCTTGGTGACCAGGATGGGTGAGCGCTGGCCGCCTCCCCAGTTGCTCGAGTCGATGCCGGCCGCTTTGAGGGCGGGGTTGTTCAAGACCGTGTCCGGAGGCTTACCGTTGGGAATCATCCAGGCGTGCTCACCGGTGTTCAGGTTAATCGCCGTGATGCGGCCGTACGGTCCCTTGATCAACGGCACGCCCATGACCGTGGGGCCTCCGAGCCCGCCGCCGGCGATGTACTGCATCTCTGAGCGAGTGCCGCCCGGTTGCAGCGAAGACACGTAGGGGGTGGTGGACGAGGGAATGTACAACAAGCCGGTCTCCGGATCGACCGACCCGCCCATCCAGTTGGCTCCGCCGCCGGCGCCCGGCAGTTGAAGCGTTCCCAGCTTGCCGCCGGCGTCTTTAATGATAGGCGGCGTGTAGATGGGACCGAGGACATATTGAGAGGCGAGCTTCAACGCCTCGGCTTTGATCTCGGGCGTGTAGTCCGCCAGATCGGCCTCGGTGACGCCCTGGCGGTCGAACGCCGCGGGCTTGGTGGGGAAAGGCTGGGTGGGCGAATACCATTCGCCGGGGACGTTTCCTTTGGGGACCGGCCGCTCCTCAATGGGCCACACCGGCTGGCCGTTGGTGCGGTCGAACACGAAGGTAAACGCGGTCTTGTTCACCTGCGCCAGGGCTTTGATCTTTTTCCCGTTCACGGTCAAGTCGAGCAGGATGGGCGCGGCGGGAATGTCGTAGTCCCACATCTCGTGGTGGATGAGCTGGTAGTGCCACACGCGCTTTCCGGTCTTAGCGTCCAGACAGACGACACTGTCGGAGAACAGATTCGCGCCGGGGCGCTCGCCTCCGTAGACATCGCCGCTGGGGGCCTCCACCGGAATGTAAACGTAGCCGAGTTCTTCGTCGGCGGTAAGCGGCCCCCACGCACCGGTGTTGCCGGTGAATTTCCAGGAATCCTCGCCGGTACGGTCTTTGCCCCAGGTTTCGACTCCGAATTCGCCGGCTTGGGGGACGGTGTGAAAAGTCCACAGCAGCCTGCCGGTGCGGACGTCATAACCGCGGATATAACCCGGCGTATTCAACTTGGTGGGCAGCGCCACGCCCACTCTGAGGGCGGCGCCGACTACCGCTACGTCGCGGATGATGATGGGCGGCGAGGTGGCGCCGATGGTGCCGTTCTGGACTACGGGCCGATCCAGCCCAATCCACAGATCGACGTGGCTGTCTTTTCCGAAGCCCGGAATTGGATATCCAGTTTTGGCGTTCAGCGCGACCAGTTGATAGCCGGGAGTGACGAACAGGATTCGATCGTCGCCCCGGCCGTCGCTCCAATAGGAGAGGCCGCGATTGTTGGCGCGCACGGCTCCACGCTCGGCGGTATCGTCACCCCGGTAGGTCCACAAAGTCTCGCCCGTGGCGGCGTCGGCAGAGACCACCGTGCGGCCCGTGCCGGCGGTGAAGAACAGCTTGCCTCCGATCATCAGCGGGGTCACTTCCCACGCCCCTTGCGGGTTGGAGCCCATGTTCTGGGCTTTCCATCGCCAGACGACTTGCAGCGTCTTCACGTTGGCCGCGTTGATCTGATCGAGCGGCGAATAACGGGTGCTGCCAGAGTCGCCTCCGTTCACGCGCCACTCGCCGGTGGGCGGGGTTCCCTGTTGTGCGTGTGCGGGGGTCAGGCTCCAAGCAAGCGTGGCGATTGCCAGCGTCCATGATTTTGTGTGGCTCATTTAGTGCCTCCAACAACAATCTTGCTTCGGACGGGGCAAAGCCGGTACAGGCACGAATTTCGCAAAGGCGGCGAAATTCGGTCCAGTCCCGGTTTTGCACACTTTACTCTTATCCGCGCGGCTGGTGACGACGTCGCGGCATCCTGTCAATCCTCTCGGCCTATGACTGTACTTTACTCCGGCAATCACGGCCGATGGCGGGATCACTGGTTCTTCACAGCATCGAAACCGAAACAGGGTGAAGTCGCGCAGTCCTGCTTGGAATCGTCAATCCTAAGGACTCCGAGATGGCCGTCGCGATTCATGTTATAGAAACCGATCCACTCGCGGACCTGCGCGTCCGCCCTCGCACCCGGCGCGAAGCAAATGAAGCAGATCAGGAAAACGCACGCCGCAAGCTGTCTCATAGAGCTCTCCTTTTTATGCGATTGGTTGGTTGATGCTATTTTTTCGGCCTTTCCGCAAGTAAGAAACAAGTGAAAGGAATAGAACCATGGATGTGAATATCGTTAAACGCCCTGGGAACAACAACCGATGCATCGTCCAAAACCGCTTCATCGGGAGAGCAAGCGCAAACGATGAAGTGGTATTCAGATTTCCCGCACAGCCTGACGCTAAGATCGATTTCCTGGCCACCTCGCCGTTCGACGATCCGCCGGTCACGATCTTAATCGGCGTCGCGAGGAAAATTCGCACGGACGCGCCGGTGGGGAGCTTCGGATTCAACATCACCTGGCCTAACGGCGGCGCAGGAAACGGCGGCGGGGACGTAGGTCCTTAGGCTCAGTAGCGGCTCTATCTTAACTTGTCCGCAACCTTCGACAGCGCTGCATTCGCGCAGGCGGCATCTTTGTCTCCACCTGGAGCGCCGCTGACCGCGACCGCGCCGATGGTAACGTCGCCAACCTTGATCGGTACGCCGCCTTGGGCATTAATCGTGCCTGGAATTGTCGCGGGCGGCGCCGCGGTACCGGGTGCGGGCGGCTGGGCTGGACCGGAGGGCCGGTTATAGAGCATCGTGGCGGTAGCCTTCATTTTGGCCACTTCCGTTGTCGACGCGGTCGCGCCATCGTCGCGCAACATGGCCTTGGGTGCGTTGAGTCCGTCGACGACAAGAACGGTGACTTTGTAGCCGTCGGCGCGGCACTTGGAGAGCACTTCCTGGGCGATAGACTGAGCCGCGTCCAGGGTGAGGATCTTCGATGCCGGGAGCTGTGCGAAAGCGCTGCTGGCAAGCACTGTGGCGGTGAGAACTGCAAGCTTTGTGTGTGTCATATGTAACGATTCATTATAGACGCAAGTAGGCTGGTGTATGCTGGCGACCTGTGCTGACCCTCCGCGGTAGCAAAAAGCCGGGACAGCAACCCCTTTGCGCCGGACGAGGGTATCGCGAGCAGAGGAGTCACGGGCCGGTGCAAAGGGGTTACTGTCCCGGTTTTTTGCTCCGGTTTTTTGCTGGCGCTGGGGCGTTTTACTGCGGCGGCGGCGCAACAGGACGCACGAACGCTGCGCCCGCTGGCGGAACAGGGCGATGCCGAGGCGCAGTATAACCTCGGGCGTTCTACTGGGACGGGCAGGGTGTTCCGCAGGATTACGGCGAAGCACTCAAGTGGTTTCGTAAAGCCGGCGGGCAGGGGTTTGCTCCGGCCCAGCTCAACCTCGGGGTGATCTACGCACTAGCGCAGGATTTTGGGCAGGCAGTGGATTGGTATCGCCGGGCTGCCGAGTGGGGTCTCGCCCCGGCCCAGGATGGTCTCAGACGTTTGGCCCAAGGCGGCTTCGCCCCAGCGCAAAACGCGCTCGGGCTTACTTACGAGAATGGCTGGGGGAGTGTGAAGATCGATGCGGAGGCGGTCCATTGGTATCGCCAGGCGGCGGCGTTGGGCGACGCGGCGGGGCAGTTCAATTTGGGGCGGATGTATGCCGACGGGCGGGGCGTGCTGAAGAACGAGGAAGAAGCAGTGAAGTGGTTCCGATTGGCGGCCGAGCAGGGACATGCCGAGGCGCGGGCCGGCTTGCGTCGAAATGATGGGGAAACAATTGGGGACACTGCTGGTGTTGTGAACAGCGGAAGAGTTTGCGGATGCTTGCCCGCAATGTCCCCAATTTTAGGGGTCCACCGAGAAAACCCAGACGGCGCGCCGGTGATGGAGCCGCGATCGCTTTGAGCGAACACGGTTAGCCATACAGGAAAAGACAGGATACAACCAAAAGTGAGCGCATCAGAACCTCTCCCGCTAAGCTAGTCCCCTTCAAGCTTTAGCTTCCGTTCGAGCATATTTGATGCGCGGATCGGTGTCAAGTGGGTGGCCGTAACAGTGGGTGGCCGTAACTTGTCAAGGCAAACTAAACACGGCCAGAGAATCCGAGGCAACCACTGCCACGTACTGTTTGCCATTCTTGCCGCGATAGGTCATCGGGGTAGCGCTCGCGGTACGCTCGAGCATGGTCATCCACAGTTCCTTGCCGGTCCTGGCATCGAATGCGCGAAGGCGGTTGTCGTTGGTCGCGCCGATAAACACCAGCCCTCCCGCCGTCACGATGGGGCCGGCGAGGCCGGTTCGTCCGGTATTCCGCTTACCTTCCGGCAGTTCTTCAGTGACGCCCAGCGGCGTCTGCCACGCGATCTCGCCGGTGTTCGCGTTCACGGCCGTCAAGCGGCCCCACGGGGGTTTTTGACAGGGCCAGTTTCCGCCGGCGACTACGCGGACATCGAAGTTACCACGGCCGGGGCCGGTTCCGTCAACGCCGGTCTTGTCGAAAGGGATGGGCGAACCTTCCTTGGTTTTCTCGACCCATCCCAGCGCGCCGTCGTCCATGGTATTCACGAAGACGTACCCCGACTTCGGGTCCGAGGCGGTTCCGCCCCAGTTGGCGCCGCCGGTTCCACCGGGGAAGCTCACGGTGCTTTTCGGCGCTACGCCCTCGGCGCGGAAGAGCCACGGCGTGAAAGGCCCCGCGTTGTAGAGTCCGCCGTTCTTTTCCACCAGGTCCCGGCAGGCCTTGGCATGCTCGGCGGTGGTGTCCTCGGCGGTGACCAGATCCTCCGGCTTGAAACTGACCCGCGCCAGCGCTGGCGGCTTCACCGGGAACGGCTGCGTGGGCCAGCTCTCTTCGCCGGGCACGTCGCTCTTAGGGACGGGACGCTCCTCGACGCCGAACACGGGCTTGCCCGTGACGCGATCGAGAATGAACATCCAACCGGACTTGGTGACCTGGGCCAGCGCCGCGATCTTTTTCCCGTTCTGCACGATGTCGATCAAACCTGGCGCCGCCGGCGGGTCCGCATCCCACAGGTCGTGATGGATGGTCTGGAAGTGCCACTTGTATTTCCCTGTGGCCGCATCCACGGCTACCAGCGAATTCCCAAACAGATTGGCGCCCTTGCGGTCCCCGCCGTAGTAGTTGGCAGTCGGCGCCGCGAACGGCAGGTAGACAATGCCGCGCTCCTCGTCCAGCGTGAGGTAGAATCCCCATGCGTTGATCCCGGAACGCCCTTTCCAGCTGTCGCCCGCCCAGGTTTCGTGACCGGCTTCGCCGGGCTGCGGCACCGAGCGAAAATCCCACAGCTTGGCGCCGGTGCGGGCATCATAGGCGCGGGAATCGCCGGGCGGACCGAGCGGTGTCTGCCCCACGTTCGCTCCGACCATCAGAACATTCTTGTAAATGGTTGGAACCGAGTTGTAGGGGACGATCATGTCCACTTCGCCTTCTTTGCCGAAGCCGGGGTCGATTTTGCCGGTATTCGCGTTGAGCGCGATGAGTCTGCGCCCGGCGGTGAACAGAATACGGGGCGGATTATTTCGATCGCCCGGCCAATACGCCACGCCGCGCCGTGAGGGCGCGCCTCCGTTCAATTCATAGCGCCAGATTTCCTTCCCGGATTCCGGCTCCAGCGCCGCGACACGCGAACCCCCGGGCAGGTACATGACCCCGTTCACGACAATGGGCGTCACTTCGGAAGCGGGGCCGGCGCCCTCCTCGCGCAACCGATAGGACCAAGCCTTGGTCAGGTTCGAAACATTCTTCGCGTCGATTTGCGTGAGCGGCGAGTAGCGCGTGCCGGCCAGGTCTCGATTGTAAGTAGGCCAGTCGGCGCCCGTGTCCTTGGCCTTATTGGCTTGGGCGTGCAGAACTGGCAGCATGGCGGCCGCGGCCAAGACCACGAGGCACTGGATGCGCATGGATTTCTTCCTTATTTCATCGTGGTGCCCGGGGCGGGACTTGAACCCGCACTCCCGTTGCCGGAAAAGGGATTTTAAGT
>JBGPHB010000039.1:0-11781 GCA_041484155.1 Bryobacteraceae bacterium | reverse complement strand
AGCTGCCGCCCGAAAACTGGAGAGCGTATTTGTCGTCGTCGAAATCGGCCTGCTCGATCTTGACCGATTTCCAGTCGACGTCGAGCTCTTCGGCGATCATCATGGGAAGCAGAGTCTTGACGCCCTGGCCGATCTCGGGGTTCTTGGCCATGATGGTGACCGTGCCATCCGCGGCGATGCGAATGAAAGAGTTCGGAACCGGTTCCGGATTCTTCCCGGGGAGCTGCGCGCGGGCGGCCTTAGGCTTGACATACAAACCCAGCAACACACCGCCGCCAACCATCGAAGTTACGCGAAGAAAATGTCGTCGATTCATGAGTACTCTCCTTATTCGTTTCGGGCCGACTGCGTCGCAGCCATAGAAGCCGCCCGGTGAATGGCTTGGCGGATGCGCAAATAGGTTCCACAGCGGCACAGATTTCCGTTCATGGCTGTGTCGATGTCCGCGTCGGTGGGCTTGGGGTTCTTGGCGAGCAGCGCGGACGCCGACATCATCTGGCCGGCCTGACAATAACCGCACTGTGGAACGTCGATCTCGAGCCAGGCCTGCTGCACGGGATGCGAACCATCCGCCGAGAGCCCCTCGACCGTGGTGATGGGCGCGTTCGCAGCCGCCGAAACTTTTGTTTGGCAGGAACGGACGGCGCGACCGTTCAGATGCACGGTGCAGGCGCCGCACAACCCGGCTCCGCAGCCGAACTTCGTCCCTTTCATATCAAGAACGTCTCGGATTGCCCACAACAGGGGCATGTCACCCGGGACGTCTACCGTGGTTTTCTTACCGTTGACATTCAATGTGAAAGGCATCGTGTCCTCATTATCCTCCATCGGAGACCGCAGGGCCCGCTCCCTCACGGTCGCGGTTCGGTGTCGGCGCTGCGGGCAATCGACCACCTTTCTCCGCCCTTGCCACAGCCGAAGAAGTGAGCCAGACTCAATCGAGGTGATCATGAAACCGTATTTCTCAGCCGCGGTCCTCCTGCTGACGGTGGTGGTTCCCATCGGAGCGCAGAGCCCCAGCAAGCCGATGGTGTTCGACACGTACACACCGGGCCCGTGTTCTCCGAACGGACAACCGCACGGCGGGTGTGCTCCAGGGAAACTCCTGCGGATTCGCGTCGTGACCGTAGCGTCCGGACTGGATCGCCCCTGGCACATCGCGTTTCTTCCCGATGGCCATGGCGTGCTGGTCACCGAGACGCCGGGCCGGCTGCGGATGATCCGCGACGGCGTTCTTGACGCGAAGCCGGTCTCGGGCTGGCCAGTCGCGTCGATGCAGGCGCAGAGCCTCAACTCTGTCCTGGTCCATCCGCAATTTGCCCAGAACCATTTCGTGTATCTTTCCTACACCAAGAAAGGGGACCAGGGCAACACCACCATGGCCCTGGCGCGCGGACGCCTCGACGGCACGGCGCTCGCCGATGTTCGCGATATTTTCGTGGCCGACGCTTGGGAACCCAGCGGCGCCATCGCCGGACGAGCCGCGTTCGGCCCCGACGGCATGGTGTACCTCACGGTCGGGGACCGCGACCGATTTGTCACCACCGACGACAACAGCGCACGCATGCTGGCGCAGAATCTCGGCAACGACGTGGGGAAGGTGCTGCGGCTGCGCGACGACGGCAGCATTCCGCCCGACAATCCGTTTGTGGGCCGCGCCGGCGCCAAACCGGAAATCTACACCTACGGACATCGCAACGTGTACGGACTCGCGTGGCACCCCGAGACGGGCGCGCTGTGGGCCTGCGAGATTGGCCCCATGGGAGGCGATGAACTGAACGTGCTCCTGCCGGGCAAGAATTACGGCTGGCCTCTGGTGTCGTTCGGGAAAATCTACAACGGTCATCTCGCCTCGGAGCAGTCCTGGTTCCGGCCCGACATGGAAATGCCCGTGATGTTTTGGATGCCTGCTATCAGCCCGTCGAGCCTAATGTTCTACACCGGCAACCGGTTCCCTGACTGGAAAGGGCATCTGTTCATCGGCGCTCTGAGCGGACAACAGCTTTTGCGCGTCGCGTTCGACCAGCCTCCCCCGCAAGTAGAGCGGCGCGAATCGCTGCTCACCCAGCTTGATGCGCGAATCCGCGACGTGCGCCAAGGACCCGACGGGTATATCTACGTCGCTACGGAAAGCGCGGAGGATGTTACCGGTCCGCCCAACCCTCGACCCGGGCAGGGTCCCGGTCCCGGCGGCTCTAAAGGGACGGTCCTGCGGATTGAACCCGTCGAGTGACTCTCTTCAGAGCAAGCTTCGAGGAACGCTTGTAGCTCAGCAGATTCGCCACGCTCCGAAGGGCGGCCACGCGATCAATCGTCGTGCCCTTTATCACGGCGAGCCGTTTCGCTACTATTAGTTCAGCCCGCTCCCTAACGGTCGCGGTTCGGTATCGGTACGCTTTACCGAACCGCGACCGTTAGGGAGCGGGCGGACTCTGCATGGAGGCGGTATGTTGAAGTGGAAGATTCTAGCCATTCTGGGTTTGGCGTGCGGTGTCGCCGGGGTCGCCTGGGGCTATGCTCAGCAGAAGAGAGCTGCCGGGTTCTTCGAACTACGCGTCTACACAGCTCTGCCGGGTAAACGGGATGCACTCGCGGCACGATTCGCCGACCGCACAGCCGCCATTTACGCAAGGCACGGGATCACCAACGTCGGGTACTGGATTCCGCAACAGAGCGACGCGGAGTTGGGCATCAGCGCGGAGAACACGCTTATCTATATGCGCGGCTATCCCTCGAAGGAGGAACGTGACAAACGCCTCAAGGCCGCCCACGACGATCCCGAATTTGGCGAGGTTGTGACCACGCAGGAGCGGAACCCGGACACCCGGCTGATTGTGAAGGCGCACAACGTCGACATGGCACCGAATGGCGCCTTCACCGCGATCACGATCGCCAAGTAAGGTATGCGCGGAATTCTGCGATACACAGTCATCGTCACAACGCTCTCCGCCGGCGTGCCACCCCGCGCAAGCAGCGTGGACTACCCGGTCCGCGGCAACGCGAAGATCGCAACCATCGGCGCCGTGCTCGTGCCTCCCGACCAGGTCTCTAAGATGTTTTCAGCCGGAATCAGCAAGCAGTACATTGTGCTGGAGGTTGCTATTTATCCGGAGGACGGCCAGACCTTCGATGTTGCATCCTCCGATTTCGCCCTCAAAATTGGCAGTCAAATCAATCGTGCCGAAAAACCGAGCGACGTCGCGCCATGGCCGGACAAGCACGCTGTCCCTGGACGTGTCCCCGTCGACGTGACGACTGAAACAGGGGTCGTTTACAGCCGCACCAGCGATCCGGTGAACGGAACCAGACAGAGCGTGGGAACTTACAACGGAGTTTCGGTCTCTGGCGGCGGTCCTCCCCAACCCGATCCTCCGCGCCCACGCGTCCCGGAGGAAAGGATCTCGGGCAAGGCGTTGCCCGAGGGTGAAACTAGAACCCCCGTGGCGGGATATCTCTATTTCCCGAGGAACAACAAGAAGAGTAAATCGGATACGGTCGTGTTGAAATATTCCAACGACGCCGTATCCGTGAATTTGGTCCTTCCGCGGTAGCGCCGTGTGAAAACACTTTGGCAGGCGAAACCGCCTGCCCCACTCTTTCGCAAGAACATTGAGTGCAAGGTGGGGCAGACGGTTTCGTCTGCCGCGTCGAAGCTCCTACGGCGCCGGCTCGATCCGCAGCACCGCTCCTTCTTTCTCATCGGTCAACAGGTACAACAGTCCATCCGGCCCCTGCCGAACGTCCCGGATCCGTTGCCGTAGCTCGCGCAGCAGAGCTTCGCGGCGCAGTTCTTCCATTTTTTCATTGAACAGGATGCGCTCCAGGTGGCCGGTCCCCGGAATTTCGCCAGTGCGGAGCGAGCCGACGAAGACGTCGCCCTTCCACTTGGGAAATTTGTCTCCCGTGTAGAACGCCATGCCCGATACGGCAATCGCCGGCATCCAGTACACGATCGGCGGTTCGAAACCCGCATGCCCGGGAGGTGAGTTGTGCCAGGGACCGGGATAGTCGCGTCCGTAGCTCACGATCGGCCAGCCATAGTTGGCGCCGGGTTTGAGGATGTTGATCTCGTCGCCGCCGTTCGGGCCATTTTCGTTCAACCACATCTCGCCGGTTCCCGGATGCACGGCCAGACCCAATGAACTGCGATGCCCGAGCGTGTACACCTCGGGCTTGTGGCCGGCTTTTCCGACAAACGGGTTATCGGGCGGGATGCTGCCGTCGTCGCGCAGCCGCAGGACTTTGCCGCCTTGGCTATTGGGACTCTGGGGATCTCTGCCTGTCGTGGTCATGAACAACGTGCCGTCACGCGCGAACGCAATGCGCGATGTTCCGGCTTCATCCAAAACGAAGATGTCGCGCATTTCGGTGAGCGCGTGGCCGTCCCAGCGGCCTCGGGCCAGTGCAACCGTCCTCTTTTTCTCATCGAGCGGCTTGGTGTAGGCGAGATACACGAAATGATTCTCGGCGAACTTCGGATGGAGGACGATGTCCATGTAGCCGTGGACCGCCCCAGGCAAGCCGGATTCGCCCGTCCCGTATCCGACCGGGGCGCCGGCGATCGGCTTCGGATCGAGCACCCCATTGCGGATGATCCGAAGACGGCCCATGCGCTCGGTCACCAGCATGCTTCCGTCGGGAAGAAAGACAAGGCTCCAGGGATACTCCAGCTCCCTGGTGACCACCACGACCCGGATCTTCTGTCCTTCGCCGGTGTCGAACTCGACTGGCTTATCCGGCAGCCGGCGAGGGGCGAGGCCGTGTGGCGCCACCGGAATGCCGCCCTCGAACGGTACCTTTTGCTGGCCGAAACTGGTCGCGGCCGCGAATAAAATAGCGAGCAATTGGATTTTCATAGAACTTCGATCCTACCCTTGCCCCGACTGAGTGTCAATCGAGAGAAGATGGGAGCGGATGCATTCCAGGTTATCGAAGATCGACCACGTCACGTTCGTGGTCACCCGCGAGACCATCCGCAAATGGGCCTGGTTCTACATCGAGGTCATGGGCGGAAAAATGATCTTGCGCAAGGACGACACCAACCCCGGAGAAAAATCCAGCATGATGCTGTGGTGCATCGATTTCGGAGAATTCGGCATCGCCCTGGTGGCCGGAATTGACCGGGAGGAACAATCGCACGTGACGGCGTATGTGGAGAAGCACGGAGACCATGCCGTGCAGCACGTGGCTTTTCTCGTGCGAGACCTGGAAACGTTTCGAACGCAAGTGATGGAGTTTGGAGTGAACCTGCTTGGTCCGATTCTCCAAAGGCACGATGGCTTCGGATACGTCCGGCAGGTCTTCGCCAGAGGCTATCACGACGATGCGAACCCCGCCGAAGTGGGTTTTCCCGAATTTGTCGAACGTCCCCTTCACAAGGGAGCCTCGTTTCCGGAAGTCTCCTTCTCCGCCGACGCCGGTACGAACCTCTATCACCAAGCCCAGCAGGCGATGGACGACGACGAACGTAAGCCGCTCTTGGATTTTTCGAAGATGCCTCCCAACTGGGAGCCATAAGCAAAACCGGGGACAGCAACCCCTTTTCGCCGAACGCGCGTATTGGGGTCAGGAAAGTTTCGGCCGGTGAAAAGGGGTTGCTGTCCCCGGTTTTAGTACACAAGACCGCCGACTCGGCTGTTCAAACCGTTGCGAATCATCATGACGTCTCCCTCGGTGAAGGCCAAGGAACTTGTGCGCATCTGCCTATATTCCGCCGACCCCCAAGATGCTTTCATGACCCCGCTGTCAGAATGCCGGTTGGATCTCTGCAAGATGTGTGTAATTTCGTGGACGAGCACATGACCCAGCATGGCCACGGGATCGTTCGCGCTACTCAGTCGATCCATGAACACTACAATGTGGGCGCCCTCATAGGGCCGCGCGTACGCGAGTGCACCTGGAAGGAGATTCTTAGGGGTCCTGGTTTCAAGATCAATGGCGATGGACTGCTTATTGGAGTCTTGAGAGCGACGGCTGGCGCACCAATTCACATTCACGCCGACTCCGGCGAACATCTGCGTGGCCAGGCGCTGGGCTCTGTAACGGACTGCTTGGGCGACCCCCGCGTTGTCAAAAAGACAGACCGCGACGCTCCATTCCGCACCGTCAGGCTTGGTTTGGGGGTTTTGAGCGGTGGCTACGGCGGCCACTACGATCGCCAGCATCGTCGTTTTTTTCATCTCGCTTCCTCCCGGTTCACCGAGGAATGAAGCGTCCCGAAAATTTTGTTACAGGCCGAAGCAACGACTTTGATTTCAGGGCTTTAGATGTCCGCGGAACGTGCTAGACTGGCTGGTCAGTGTCATGCCAGGCGCGTCGACGTCGCGATTTCACACGACCTCCTGGACACTTGTGGTCGCTGCCGCCGACGGCCAAAGCACGACGCACTCCCGTCTTGCTTTGGAGAGTCTGTGTCAGACCTATTGGCGTCCTGTGTACTCTTTCATCCGGCGGAGCAGCGGCGATAAAGATCAAGCCCAGGATCTGACTCAAGGCTTCTTCGCATTGATGCTCGAAAAGAAATACTTACAAGATGCGGATCGGGCGCGTGGTAAATTCCGTTCCTTCCTGCTCACCGCGGTGAAGCATTTCTTGGCGAATGAATTTGACCGGGCGCATGCGCTAAAGCGGGGCGGCGGCAAGATTCCGATCTCGATCGATCCGGCGGACGCGGAAGGAAGCTATGCCGCTGAGGCCGCGGAGCAGGATACGCCGGAGAGTCTGTTTGAGCGCCGCTGGGCGCTTTCGATTCTGGAACAGGTGATGGCGAAATTGCGCGCGGAATTCGCCGGCGCGGGTAAGTCCGATCATTTCGACCAGTTGGCGGGGTTTCTCAGTGGTTCCGCCGAAACGCCCTATGAGGCGCTGGCTGTGGAGATGGGTATCTCACCCGGAGCCTTGCGAGTAGCGGTTCACCGGATGCGGCGGAGATACCGCGACCTACTGCGCGCGGAGATCGGTGAAACGGTGTCTAAGCCGGGAGAGATCGATGAAGAGATCCGGTTTCTTCTTTCGACGCTAAGTGCCTCATGAGCGCGCCTAAGGTATGCGAACAGTGTGGGACCCCGCTGCCGGCCGGAGGGCCGCTGAACGGACAATGCCCGCGTTGTTTGTTGAATGCCGGTTTGCGGGACGAGGCTACTCAACTCACTCCCGGCGCGCAGCTCGGGCCGTACGAGATTGTCGAACTCCTGGGCGCAGGCGGCATGGGCGCGGTCTACAAGGCCCGCGACACGCGGCTGGGCCGCGCGGTGGCCGTCAAGGTCTGCCGCGAGCAATTTACCTCCCGGTTTGAGCGCGAGGCCCGCACCATCTCCGCCTTGAATCACTCCCGCATCTGCACACTGTACGACGTGGGCCCCAACTATCTGGTCATGGAGCTGCTGGAGGGCGAGACGCTGGCGGCCCGCCTGAGGAAGGGTGCGCTGTCCATCGATCTCGTGGTGCGTTACGGCGCTGAAATTGCCGACGCATTGGCCGCAGCGCATGCTGTAGGCGTAATTCATCGTGACCTGAAGCCCGGAAACATCATGCTGACCAAGGCCGGAGTCAAGGTGCTGGACTTTGGACTTGCGAAGTTCATTCGCACTCCGAACGCGCCGCCGCAGCAAGCCGAAACGCTGACCCAGGGGATCATGGGCACTCCGGCTTACATGGCGCCGGAGCAACTCGAGGGCAAGGAAACCGACGCGCGCGTGGACATTTTTTCGCTGGGGTTGGTGTTGTATGAGATGGCCACGGGGAAGCCGGCCTTCGCCGGAGACAGCCAGGCGGCGCTGATCGCCAGCGTGATGCGCTGCGAACCGCCGCTTCTCGAAGGGGTGCCCGAAAAGTTCGCGCACGTCGTCGAGCGTTGCCTGAAGAAGGATCCCGACAGCCGCTGGCAGACGGCGAGCGATATCAGGGCTGAGCTGGAATGGGCCGGTTCGGCCGTGGTGGCGGTCGCGGTGGCGGCCGCGAAGCGAAACTGGTGGTGGCCTTCGATTGCCGCAGCGGCTGTCCTGGCCGCCTTGGGCGTTGCGGTCCTGTGGCTTCGCCAACCTGCTCGGCTGGACCTTTCAACCTACCATTACCGGCCCTTCGCGTTCACACAGGAGCAGGAAAGATTTGGGTCGTGGTCGCCAGATGGTAAGAGCATCGCGTATATGCTGGGCGAAGACCGCCTGGTGGTGCAGCCGCTGGAGGGCGGCGCTCCGACGCGACTCACAAGCCCGGCGTTATGGCCGTTCGTGTGGTCGCCCGACGGAGCTCGCATCTATTTCCACAGTCCTAGAGAGGGTATCCGCGCGGTGAGCAGCGCTGGCGGGCAATCGGAGCTCATCTTCCAGGGCGACCGCGACTCTCGCGAAGAATCCTACGATGTTTCGCCAGACGGTAAAGCCCTCGTAATTTGGCGAGTCCCCCGGTCGCAAGACGGCCGCATGCGAGGTTCGGTATGGATCTCCTCGCCGCCAGGCGCCGCAGTGCGGGAATATACACCGGACCCGTTCGCGACGGATGGTGAAGCCGGCGCGATCTTGCGGTTTTCCCCGAATGGAAAACTGCTCTACCTCTCGATGCGAGCGGGTACTGGAGTGGAAACCTGGGTGCTGCCCTTTCCTCCTGGCAGTGGCCAACCGCGCCAGCTGTTCCGAAACTTGCTCTGGAACCGCGTGGTGGAGGCTTCGTGGATGCCCGATAACCAGCGATTGGTGCTCTCGGGCAATCTTGCTCCACTGAGTGCGCAATCCTTGTGGCTGGCCGATACTCGCAGCGAATCCCTCACAAAACTGGTCGACGGCTCCGCGGAGCACTGGTGGCCGACGGTGTCGCCCGATGGCCGGCGGCTGCTGCTGGCGCGTGTGGAACGCGACTCGGATATCGTGGAGTTGCCGCTGGACGGATCGCCTCCCCGCAAACTGCTGGCCACCACTCAACGCGAGCACGGCGCGGCATGGTCGCCCAAAGGCGGCGAGTTTGCATACGTGACGGAGCGCAACGGCCCGAACGAACTGTGGGTGCGCAGTGTATCAGGCAACTGGGACCGTCCTGTGGTGACGGCGACGGAATTTCCGACGCTCCTGTTCCTGTTGAGCCCGGCGTTTTCACCGGATGGCGCCCGCATCGCCTACACCGTCGCGTTGGCTGGCGCCGGCAACCAGGGGGGACTTTATATCTCGCCGGCGGCAGGCGGGACGCCGATCAGGATCTCGGGCGGCTTTGCTCCCTCGTGGTCGCCTGACGGCGCCTCAATCGCCTTTGTATGGAACAGGCCTGGTGGAGCGCCGGTGGCCGCAACTCTACGCATCGGGTCCAATCAAACCCCCTTTGAACTTCCCGTTCCTTGCGATGACCCGCCTGTGTGGTCGCCCTCCGGCGAGTGGATCGCATGCCCAGGGAAGGGATCCACGCTGTTGTTGGTTTCGCCCGACGGCAAGGCCACGCGCACGCTGCCGCGTATGGGAAGCCCGGCGCTGGCGTGGTCCAAGGATAGTCAAACGATTTACGGCATTCCCAACCAGAACGGGCGCACGTTGCTGGGGGCGGTGGACGTTCGAACCGGCGCTTTCAGGAGAGTCGCTGAATACGGGCCGGAGTTGGCGCCCAGAGCGTTGTTCAGTGTGACTGCTCTAAGCCTCTCGCCGGATGGCAAGAGCCTGGCGCTCGCGACGGAGAACCTCCATACGGACTTGTGGATTCTGGAAGGTTTCGCGAAGTAGGGCGACTCACGCACTCGTTGCGTGTCACGTTCGCAATCATGACGGTTTCGTCTGCCGTTTCAGCAATCGAAGCAGTTCTCAGACCTTCTCATCTCAGGGCAGGGGCATCCGGTCCAGCAAGCGGGCAAACCGCGGGTCGCAACGGAGCGAATCGGCCTTCGAATCCCGTCCGAGAAAAAGGATCTTGTGCGAGCACTCCTCGTAGGCTCGCTCCAGTTCCTGAAACGCCTCGTCGCGCTTTCCTAGCACGTCCAGAAGCAATGCGAGATGATACGCATCCACGTGTTCCGTCTCCCGCATCCGCTGCAACTCATGGAGGATGCCCCAAGCCTCCACGGTCCGGCCAATTTTCGCGAGGAATCTCGCTTCTTGGGCCCGGATCCAGGGAGCGTCCGCCAGTGTGCTGGCGAGCCGGTATTGGATCATCGCTTCTTCCTGCCTGCCCGAGTGCTCCAGCGCTTCCGCATAGTTGACCCGGCCGAATGGGGAGCCGGGATGCAGGTCGATCGCTTCTCTTCCACGTTCGATCGCCTGATCGAACTCGCGGCGAACCAACCGCACGATGGTCTCGACAAAGGCGAGCGGAGGCAGGAGCAGATCCGTGACGCGCGCCTGCCGCATCACGGCGAGCGCGTCATCCACACGTCCGCGCGCCAGGTAGACCATCGCGAGGCGTGGGTAGACTTCCGCCGACCTCGTTCCTTGCCGTTGCAATTCGACCAGTTCCGATTCTGCCAGTGCCGGGTTTCTTTCAAAGATGTACCGGCCATAGGCGCGATCGAGCCTCAACTCCGGAGTGGAGCCACGCAAGGCGACGGCTCGCTCGTAAGCTTCGAGGAAGCTGGGATAGAGATCGCGGGGGGGCCGCAACAGGAAGGCTCCCAGCATCAGGTAGGTGTTGGCGATCGCCTCGAAGGCCCGGAAATCGGCGCTGTCCTTTTGAGCCGCTTGCTGAAAGCAGCGGAGAGCGTTTTCAAACCCGCTCCGGGTAAACTGGTTCCGGAAATGCCGGCCGGTTAGCAGCAGATCCTCGGATTCGGGAATCTCCAGGCAATACCCGAACTTGGGCCGGCAGTTAATCCAGGTACCGTATTCCTCTAAGACATTCTTGATCTCGC
The DNA here is from genome assembly GCA_041484155.1 of Bryobacteraceae bacterium. Classification (GTDB taxonomy): domain Bacteria; phylum Acidobacteriota; class Terriglobia; order Bryobacterales; family Bryobacteraceae; genus Palsa-187. The sequence continues at coordinate 965 of JBGPHB010000039.1, read as the reverse complement.
CGACCGTCACGGCTACCGTATGCTTGGAGACTTGCACGCCGTTCCAGGCTTCACGGATCATCTGCTGATAGTCCACTAGCCGTCCGGGGTTTTGAATCAGCACCCTAAGAGCGCGGAAGGCCTGCGGTCTCAAATCTACTTCAACGCCGTCCCGAAACAAGCGAGCTGTGGCGAGGTTTACGCTGAAGCGACCCAATGCGATTGGTTTTTCGAAGTCTACCGCTGTGGCAGCCATCGTAGATTTGAGCGTTCCTGGAATGCAATTTGATCAGTCTTTGAGCGGCAACGCGGCCATAGTAGCATAAAATCGCCCTTGGCGGGACGAATCCGGTTCGCGACCGTCCTAAGGGTTGCGCTCAACAACGGCTCAGGCAAGTTCCCTTCCGCCAACAGTGCTATGCTTGCTGAAGAGTCTCGTTGGCGTGTCGATAAGGTTAAGTTGGTGGGTTGCCAGTCCAAATCCCAACCAACCGGGTCTTGAGAAAAACAAAGGAGTCACCTATGAGTTTCAAGAAGCTGTCATGTTCGCAGCTGGCCGTGTTGCTGGTTGCCGTAGCGTTATTCATGTTTGCGGGGTCTCTGATGGCCCAGTCGGCCGGGACCTCCGCACTCACGGGAACGGTCACCGATCCATCCGGCGCCGTAGTGCCGAATGTAACCGTCACAGTAACAAGTAACGAAACGAACCAAACCCGTACCACGACGACCGGCGCCGACGGCGCCTACAGGTTTACGTTGTTGCCACCGGGCACTTATCGAGTCAAATTTAGCGCCGCCGGCTTCAAGACAGCGGAGTTGGCGCAAGTGGTTCTGAACGTTACGGAGACTCCTGTGTTGGATCGCAGCCTGGAGGTCGGCGCCCAGAGCGAGCAAGTTACGGTGGAGGGCGTCACTGAAACCCTTCAGACCGCCACTTCCAGCCTGGGAAGCACAGTGGCCGGCCGCGACGTCAACAACATGCCTCT
>JBGPHB010000038.1:0-11848 GCA_041484155.1 Bryobacteraceae bacterium | reverse complement strand
CTGCCCGTCAGAAGGTGTAAGGAATTCGTTCTGCCCGCTCCATTACTGTTCGCGGTTTCGGCGCAATCAGCCGCTTACCGAACCGCGACCGTAAGGGAGCGGGTTGAGAGGACAAAAGAGGACAATTCCTTACAGCTTCTCAGGGCGGGGTTCTGTTCAGAAATGTAGAAGACTCCAGTCCCGCCCGTCTATTGGAACGATTTCACACGGTCACAGACCCTAGTGCCGACAGGGCGATCATGTGAGCTGGATTGAAACCTCAAATTCATCATTTTCCTGAAATGTTATCCTGAAAAATTGCATCTACAAGTTAATCCTGTTCGGCGACGTTCCGGCTACGCCGGATCAGAAGATTCGTCTCGGAGGAGGAGACGCTATGTCCAGAGCAATTGAGACCGGTCTCACGTCTTTGTTTCTACTTGCGGCGGCGGCCGTTCCGGCCGGTGCATCAACCATCTTCTTCTTTTCCACGGGGAACCCCGATGGGCTAATTGCTACTCTTTCACGCCCGGCCAGCGCCGGGAAAATCCAAACCGAAACTGCCGACGATTTCGTCCTTGCACAAGCGACAACCATCAGTTCGGCGACTTTCACAGGGTTGTTGCCGCTAGGAACTCCGCTTACAGACGTCAACGACATTGAGATCGAACTGTATCACGTCTTTCCTCTGGATTCCGTGGATCCACCATCCGGGAATGTTCTGACACGGGTCAACTCGCCTTCTGACCACGAATTCCTGGCCTTCGACAGCAATGCGGGCGATGTCTCATTCACGCCAGGCATAGTGAGCCCCAACTTCTCTGTTTTGAATTCTGTGGTCAATGGCATCCACCCTATCCCGAATCAGTTTACGGGCGGTGAGGGTGGCCTCACCGGAGAGGAGGTCCAGTTCAACATTCTGTTCACCACTCCTTTCACGCTTCCGGCGGGCCACTATTTCTTCAGGCCGGAAGTGGGTCTGACGAGCGGAGATTTTCTATGGCTTTCGGCCCCTAAGCCGATTGTGTCGCCTGGGACCCCCTTCGCGCCCGACTTACAGAGCTGGATTCGCAATGACGATCTCGCGCCCGACTGGAGCCGGATCGGCGCCGACATCACCAATCAAGGTCCCTTCAATGCAGCCTTTAGCATGAGCGGCGATACGGCTGTTCCGGAGCCATCCTCGTACCTTCTGATCGGCATTGGCCTGGCTCTGATGCTAACGGCGTGCAGACCCGTGAGGTCACGGAGCTAAGCGTGTAATAAGTCTCGGGTGAACCCCGCCCTAACGGGCGGGGCTTGCAAACGCACGAGAAGCCCTGCCCGTGAGGGCGGGGTTCTGCTTCAGAAAATGTAGAAACGCCGCCAGTTCTGGGACAGGATTCTAGTTCCGATTCGTTGTTTGAGATCTGAAGCCTTTTCGCTCCATCGCTCCCCAGGACTGGCCGTCCTTGAGGAGATGCCAGAATGCCTGCGCCCGCCACACGGTAAGAAGCTGCCGGAATCCGAGACTCTCCAGCACGCCGGCGATCAACAGGAGTACCAGATTGCGCACCTTGGGGTAACGCCGAAGCGTCAGTTCCTCGAGGAGCACAGCCGCCACCGAGAGCAAAACTCCATAGGTGATCGCCGCGAGAAAGAACAGCAAGGCGGTATCGAGATTGAACAGTCCCAACCCCAGGCCGATGAGCGTCACGACGTAACCCGTCAACTCGACCAGCGGGCCGATCATTTCGAACAGGACGAAGTACGGCAGGGCCGCCATGCCGAACCATCCATAGTGTGGATGAGCCACGACCGCACGGTGCGCCCACAGAGTCTGGATGGTTCCCCGCTGCCAGCGGCTTCGTTGCCGATGCAGCGTGCGCAGAGATTCCGGCACCTCGGTCCAACAAACCGGCTCGGGCTCGAAAACAATCTTGTAGTCTTTTTTCTGTTCGCGCGCCCAGCGATGCAGACGAACCACCAATTCCATGTCTTCGCCAACGGTGTCGGTGTGATATCCGCCCACCGCAAGCACCGCGGCTTTCGAGAACAGCCCGAACGCGCCCGAGATAACCAGCAGGCAATTGTAAGAGCTAAAGGCCACGCGCCCCCCGAGAAAGGCGCGCAGATACTCGACCACCTGAAACCGGGCAATCCAGGATTTGGGGACGTCGACACTCTCGACACGCCCGGCGGTGATCTCGCAACCGTTGGCCACGCGAATAATGCCGCCCACCGCGATCACTCGCTCGGGATCTTCCACAAAGGGCCGGGCCGCGCGCAGAAGGGCGTCTTCCTCGAGGATCGAGTCGGAGTCGACACAACACACCAGGGGATAGCGAGCCACATTGATGCCCGCATTCAAGGACGCGGCTTTGCCGCTATTGGGCTTGTCGATCACCACCAGAGGAATGGGATCGACCGATTCATAAATCGCACGCACGGGCCCGCTGGCGACACGGTTCTCAGAGAAGCGCGCGGACTTGTAGAGATGGAACTCTTCGATCAATAAGCGCAACGTATCGTCTTTGGATCCGTCGTTGATCACGACGACTTCGAATTCCGGATAGCGCAGCAGGAGCATCGCCCGAACGCTTTCGCGAACCGTCGCGGACTCGTTGTACGCCGGCGCGAGGATCGAAATCGGCGGCATCAGCGCGGAGAATTCGAGAGCCCGCGATACTTCCGGGTCGCGACGGAAGAAGCGGTGATGCAGCAAGAACGCGCAGCCGGTGAGCGTGAGCATCATGTAAATCGCGCTGATTGCGAACAGGTAGAAAATGACCCAACCCTCGTACCAGGAAAGGAACGTAAAGAACAGATCCGTCACAGCGGCTGCTCCCGGTGATGCGCCAGATGTTTTTCGATCACATCGGTGGCGATGGCTCGGGTCATATCGTTGTCGGCCCGGGTGAACTCTTGCAGCCGCCGCCACGCGTCGCCCTGGAGCGCGGCGAGCGCGCCGGCGAGATGGCTGGCTTCCACGGGATTCGTGGCGCAGGCAAAACGCCGGAGCAGTTCTGGTCCCAAGGACGCCACGCGCAGGACTCCGCACGCGCGGGCCGCCATCGCCCGAGCGCGCCAGTCCAGGTCGTCCAAACCAAGCTGGAGGATGGGAACGGTATCCTCGTCGCTTGCCAGGAACGGAAGCGCCTTGAAGAATTTGATTCGGACCTCGACCGAAGAGGAGCCCGCCAGCCGCTTGACCGCACGTATCGGTTGGAGTCGCTGGCTGCTGATGATGAATTCCAAGGCAGCGAGCATTTCCGTTTCCTCGCCAGCTTCGAAAGCGAGCGTCAGATAATGCTGGAGCGCCGAGGAATCCGCCGGAATCTGCTGGAACAGGACGACACGCTGCCAGAAGGGCAGTCCCGAAAGCTGGCTGAGAATCCGTTCCTGGCCCTGGGAGGAACCTCGAGCAATGATGGTGATCCGGGCCGCCATCCGAACCACATCCGCCGGATGGTCCAGCGCCTTCTCCAGCGCGGCCAGGGGCGGGTTCTCCATTTTGCGCAGCAGCGCGATCGCCCGCAACACTTGGCCGGGGTCGGGATTTGCAAGTTCGCCCACGGTCTGCTGATCGAGGCCGGTCTCGATCAGGATTTCTTCCACACGCTGCCGTGAGGAGCCCTTCAGCCGGCTCAAGGATTCCTGCCAGACATCCAGAAACTCCGAGGGGTGCTCGCGGGCGGCGGAGAGCAAGTCTGGCCTGCAGACGGGATCGAAGGAGAATTGTGCAAACAGGCTGCTGATCCGGTCGACCGTGCGCTGCCGCCGCTCGCCCCGGGTGACGGCGATACGCTTGCCGCCGATCAGACCCGCCGACAGAAGCAACAGCGACACTGCCTGGACCACGACACAGGCCAGCGCATAGCGCACGTACGTGTCGTCGATCGAGAACATACCGGCGGTGATCACCACGCCGGCCAGGTAAACCACGAGCGCGGCAAGCGGCAGCACCCGTTCGAAAGTCGGCCAGTAGCGGGAATAGAGCAGACGTCCCATCGCGTGTTCTTTACGCAGCCTATCGGCGGCGTGTCAGTCGTCGAACGCGGGTCACCAGTTCCAGGGGGTTGAACGGTTTGGTGACGTAGTCATCGGCGCCAAGCTCGAAGGCCTTTACGATATCGTGTTCCTGCGCTCGCGCGGAAAGCATCAGCACCGGCGTGCGCTGCAACTCCGGGTTTAGACGAAGCTGCGAAAGGACGCCGAAGCCGTCCGTTTTGGGCATGTTGATGTCGAGAATGATGGCTGCGTAACGCTTCTTCCCCGCGGCTTCGAGCGCCGCGTCTCCATCGTTGACCTGGGTGATCTTGAATCCCGCGCCTTCCAGATTGCTTACCAGGAAGCGCCCGATGAGCGCGTCGTCCTCGGCCACCAGCACTTCCGGAGGGCCGCTAGGCGCGGGCGCCGGCGCCTTGGTCCTGGCGGTAGAGGATGTGGTCAGGCGCAGGAAGGTCCGAAGCTGGAGATGCTGGGAGTGAACCGGCTCGAGAACAAAGTCCGCATCCAGCCGCTGCACGTGATCGAGCATGGCTGTGTCGGGGTTGCGGGAAAGCACGATCACTGGAAGCTCGGAATTGCGATCTCGCAACCGGATGAGTCCATCCAGAGCCGCCCCCCAGAACAGCAGGTCGCCGTCGAAAGGACCATCCTCCGAGGGAATTTTCTGAATCGTGCAACCCGCGCCGCGGAAAGTCAACTCCAGATCGGCGATCACCTGGGGGTCATGGTGCACCACCAGCAGTCTTTTCCCCTGAAGAGCGCCGCGCAGCATCGTGGAATCGAATTCCGCGGGTGGTTCGGTCTTGGGGGGACGGGCGCGTTGTTCCTGGGCGAACGTTTTGAGATCTTTGCGCACTCGCTCCAAGTCGAGGTCGAGCTGATCGAGCAAATCACGCACTCCCTTCAACGAACCCACACGGGCGAGGGTTTCGATGGAGGCGCAGGCTTGCTCGATTCCGATCGCGCCCAATTGCCCGCTCGAACCACGCAGATTGTGAGCCGCCTCGCCGAGCCCTTTGGCGTCCTTCTTCTTCAGGGCCTGGCGCAGTTCGGCGATCCGCGCCGGAGTGCTTCCGAGAAACAATTCGATCAGCTCGTCAAGAAGTGTAGCGTGCGAATCGCCGGCAAGCTCTGTCAACGAGGTCAATACCTGGCGGTCGACCGCCAACGGGGGCGCGGCGTCGGACTGGGCGTTCACATCCCAGCGCGAAAGCACGGAAGCGACGGTCTGAGAACGGACCGGCTTGACGATATAGTCGCTCATCCCCGCCTTTTGGCGCTTCTCGCGATTGGCGTTCTTGCTCCCGGCGGTCAGTCCGATGATCGGCACGTGGCCGCCTGCCCCGCCCGGCAAAGCGCGGATCGCACGGGCGGCTTCGTAGCCGTCCATCTCGGGCGTCTCGCAATCCAGGATGATCAAGTCGAAGGAGCTGCGCTGTGCAGCCGCCAGCGCTTCGCTGCCGTTGCTCACCGCGGTCACCTGGTAGCCCAAATTCCTGAGGATCTGGACCGCCACGCTGCGATTGACAGAACTGTCCTCCGAGAGCAGCACTCGGCGCACGACATTTGGCGGTTTGGCGACTGCGGTGACCGCGCCATGTAGTCTCATCAGGTCGCTGACAGGCGCCGATGACGAATCCGCCGCTTGGGGGACGGGAGTTTTGTCCAGCGTAGTAGCGGGGTTCTTCATGGTGCGGATCTCAGCCTTAATCGGCAGTTTTGAACCGAATTCACAGGTTCAGCGTGACACTGCCGCGGTTTCTCCCGAGCCGGTGGGGTGAAAGCGGTAGAAGTCGTTGATTCCAAAGATGTATTTCCTGATTTGCTCCTGTCCGCTCGAGCGCATCGAATCGCTCACCGAAATAGGACTGGAGCCGCTCGAAAGATCGAAGGCGAAGTCGCGATGATTGGCTGCGTCGGCGATGTAGAGCCGGCGTCCGTTCGATCCGAGGATCCCGTACACGGCTGCGTAGCTCGAAGCGACCAGGTAATCGTCACGCCCGTAAGGTTTCTGCTCGTCGCGATTCTGGGTGAACAGCGGCCGCCCGAACATCGCGTTCGGCTGGATCGGACGGTGGCCGAGTAGATAGTACAGACTGGGCGTGATGTCGGTTGAGAAGGCGAGCTCATCCGGATCGTACGCCAGCCTGTCGCGCATCGCGGGTGGCAAATGGATGATCAGCGGAATGCGCAGGATTTCGGGATAGATGGTGTAGGCGTGACCCCACCGGCCTTCCTCGCCAAGTGAATCGCCGTGGTCGGCTGTCAAAATGACGATGCTATCGTCGTACAAGCCGCGTGCTTTCAAAAATTGGATGAACTCGCCGAACGCCGCGTCCATGCGGGCCAGCCGCGATGCGTACGGAGCATAGAAGCCGTCGTAGTTCCCTCCGGGCAGTACGCTTTCCTTTTCCCGCTGGATCACCGAGATGTGGATGTTCTGGGGCTGCGTGTAGGCGAAGTAGGGTCCCTTCGGGGACGCGCCGATCCGGTTCTCGAGTTCTTTGAGTGAGGTCGGGAAATCGTAGTTCATTCCCGCTCGGGAGGCATCCAGGTCCGCGCCGGAGGACCATTTCCCGAGGATCGTGGAGAGGATCGAATCGCGGCTGACAAACGGCACATAACCGCTCGCCTGGATCAGCTTTTCGAGGGAATTCATCGGAGCGAAGGGCGTGACGTATTGCTTGTGCAGCATCATTCCGCCGACCCAGATGGACGGTTCGGAAAGCCCGGTACCGCCGTAACGCGTGAAGGCGTTGGTCATCACTACACTCTCGTGCGCGAAGTCGCCGATGCGCGGAGTGAATTTCACTTTCCCGTTGTATGGCGAAAGGTAATCGCGGCGCAGGCTGTCGATCACAAAGATGAAGATGTTCGGCGTGTGCGCCGTTGTGGGCTCCATCCGTTCCACCAGGTTGACTGGCGCCGGCGCGACTTGAATCGCCCGCGAGATGTTGGTGTTTTGCGAAAGGAATCGGTAGAACGCTTCGTCGTCGACGGCTGTGGGGGGCGCCATCACGTCGCGGAGCAGGCGGAACGAGGCATTGTAGCCGGCATAGCGGTCGAGCAGCCGGAGATGCGTCTCGCGCAGCGGCGTGGCTTGCAAGGTGCGAAACCCAATCGCGACAGCGAGGGCGATGAGCAACGTCGCGGGAATCGAGCGCTGCATCGCCGGAATTCTGAGAGGCGTTCGGTACAGGACCAGGAACATCGCCAGCCAGACCGCGGTTACAGTCAGTTTCTGGAGTAGAAAATTCCAATCCATGCGTGCGGTTTGAATGGCGAGCCACGCTCCGGCGAGCGCGACCACGGCGATGGACACGATTCCGGCGACCCACCCCTTGCGGCTGGGGCGCGGTTCCGCGCGCAGGCGGATGCCGGCGACGAACGCGGACATGGTCACTCCCAACGCGGCGCCGTAAACCTCGGCCCGGAGACCTTCGAAGGTGATCGGCGGAAAGACGATGAGCCGGAACGCGAGCCAAATCATCACCGCGCCGAAAGCGTGAAACAGCACAAATTGAACCCGCTGCGGATGCGGGAAGACCAGCGCCGCGGCCCAGATCCAGTTCAGCGCCACATAGAAGGCTCCGAAAAACACCAGGTGATAGGCGAGGCTCCAGAGCAGAGTGACGGCGCCTTCGGCAACGCTTCTTTCCCCGTCTCGAAGCGTGGCTATGCCCGCGTATAACACCGACAGGAGCAGCGCCGACTGCCATGCGGCCGAGAACGCCCGGGGATGGTCGATCAGGGGAGCCTCGGCCCGGTTTGCGTACCCGGCCGAACTATCGAGAATCGCCACCGCCAGAAGCGGGACTAACGAGAGAAGGCTCAGATAGTAGCTGACTTCATTGTTTTCCAGGTTCGGCAGCAGGGGACGAAACAGGAGAACCACTCCGATCAACGCCAGTCCGGCGAGAAGCCATCGTTTGAGCCGTACGGTTGTTGCGAGAAAACCGAACGCCAGCCAGTACAGCCAGATATGGATGCGTGAAAATACTACCAGCACGTTCAAAAGCTCGCTCTTCAGCACTTGCTGATAAGTGAACGGCACGTAGGCGAGCAGGCAATAGAAAGACGTCAGCAGAAGCAACGCCAGGAAGCACCCGCGCGACAACAGGCCGGCAGCGATTTTCATCGCCGCTCCTCCTGAGCGATGTTCGAGAGCGCGGTTTGAAAATCGGAATCGTTGTGCGCTAGCCGGGCGCCCTTTTCCAGGTACACTTTCGCGGCGGCTCGATCTCCGCTACGCCACGAAGCCAATCCCGCTACCAGCAACGCGTCCACGTTGTCGGCCGATCCTTTAAGAATCTTCAGCGACATGTCGCGCGCCTCTTTCGGACGGCCCTGGTGAAGCTCGGCGCGAGCCAGTCCGATCGACAGATCCAAGTAGTTGGGCGCGACCGAGAGGCCCTTTTTGTAAAGGCTGGCCGCGCGTTCGAAGTCTCCTTTACGCTCGAGGGCGTGGGCGAGGAAGAACAGAGAGTCGGCGTTGGTCGAATCCAGCGCCAGGCAGCGCTCGAAGGCTCGAACCGTTTCGCCGATCTTCCCTTGTTTCTGATACGCGAGCCCGATCTGCGGGCACGCCTCGATCGGGAGAGGCGCATGCTCGAAGTACATCTCCCAGTAGCGGGCTTCTTCAGCCGGGCGGCCCAGATTGCCGTACGCGGTTGCGATTTCGCCGATATAGACGTGGTTGTCCGGATCCGCTTGATGCAGGCGAAATATGAGGTCGATCCCTTCCTTATAGCGCTGAGCGTGAAGGAGCTTGGTGCTTCGATCGAGCAGATCTCGGGATTCCTCACCGGTCAGCTTCGCCGAATGGCTGGGCACGCCCGCGGGATGAACGAACAGTACCCAGTGGAACAGCCACAGCACAATGGTTGGCAAGGCCAGCCGGACGAGAGGGTGGCTTGGAACTTCCATCAGAACCGGAACGAGACCGCCGCGTCCATCGAGTGGTGGTGCAGGCGAGGACTGTACAAGCGGTCCTCATGGCTTTCCCCGCCCCGGGCGCTGACGGTCCAGAGTCTGGCGACGCGCCAGTTGAATTCGCCTGAAAACGACAGTGACCGAAGCACTTCTATTTCGTTGATGCTTCCGGTTTCCACCGGGCCTCCGCCGTGCCCCAAACGACCGGCGACATAGGTGCCGTTGTCCCCGAAGTATCGGCGCACCGTATATTGCATCGAAGCCGAGTTTCCGACGTTGCTCGGCGTCACGTAGGTGCGTGCCGTGAACAGCCAGTTCCCGTAGTATTTCGACAGCGATCCGGTATAGACGTTGACCTTGTCGGAGAACCCAAGGTGGCGTAGCCCGCCGGATGCCTCCACTCCGTGATGCAGGCTCTGGAAGATTTCGGCTCCCAGCCGGTAGGTTGGATAGAGCATTCGATCGGGCGACCAGCCGACGTTCAGGTAGGCATAGGTTCCCGGACGAATCGACGGATACGCATCCACCTCGAATAGGTTACTGTTGAGCCAAAACCGGTTGGCATGCGAAGCCCGCATGATGACCGAGCCGAAGCGCGTCTGGTCTTTCAAGCTGAGCTGCGACTCGAGCCAGCCGTCCCGGCCGTCGTTGAACCACTCGTAGGATTGATCGAAGGTAGCTGCCCAATTGCGCGAGCTGTCCCTGAGATTCACCTTCATCTCCCGGGCCTGTGGATTGGTCGGATCTATTTCGAGAAGCTTGTCGAGAACGTCCACCGCATCGTTTTTTCGATCCTGAGCCCGGAGAGCGCGAGCCCGCAGCATCAGCAGCGCCGCGTCGTTGGGCTTGCTCCGCAGGGCGCGATTGATCAGATCCTCGGCCTGGGCGGGACGATCCGACCAGAGTTCCACGTTGATGAGAGCGGGAAGAGCGTCCCCGTGGGTCGGATTGTGTTCGAGCACCCGTTGGAGCGCGGCACGGCTTTCGTCATAGCGTCCTTCCCAGGAGAGGACGATTCCGTAGAGAGTCCGGGCGTCGCTGTCGTCCGGATGCTGAGCCAGGCGGTCGCTGAGGAGCTTGATGGCTTCGTCACGATGGCCGCTGGTCGCGAGCGTGCGGGCGTGCGGGACCAGGTCCTCCTCGGCGCGCACCGAGGGTGCGAACATGAGACACAACACGAGGGCGAGCTGTACCCTTTGGTTCGACACGAGCTAACTGGTACATCGACCGATTCGTTCTAGGGGTTTAGCCGTCATCTAGGAGCGAGTTTCCCTTGCCGGAGCCAATGCTGATAGGGGTTTCAAGAAGATACAGGTCCTCGGGGCGCCTCAGAGCCGCAAAAGGGCCAGCGCCTAGAGTCGTGCAAGGGTCGGACCGTCGAAGGGTTGTAGTCCCGCCCAGGCTGCGGCCGTGACCGATGGGCCGGGGGACTGGCGGGCAACGTCCTGCTGGCGTTCGGGCCGGAAGAGTAGTTCTCGTCACCAAAGCGGTGGCTAAAAACCGGAACCCCGCCCTGACGGGCGGGGCTTTGTCGTGCGTTTACAGCATCCCGCGAGCCCCGCCTGTCAGGGCGGGGTTCCGCTGGTTTCTCCAGTAATCACGGCACACTGGATTGTGCTGGGTCCCCTCCCACCTCCGTCGCGCAAGACGATACAATCGCGGCATGGCTGATCCACTCATCACTCGCCGTGTAGCTGCGCAACTATTGGGCGCGGCGGCCGCCACTGAAGCGCTCGCCGCACCAGCCTCCGATATCTGTTTTCTCACTGCGGTCGAAATGGCGGGGCTCATCCGGCGCAAGAAGCTAAGTGCGCGTGAAGTCATGGCTGCTCATCTGAAGCAGATCGACCGGGTGAATCCGCAAGTGAATGCGATCGTGACGCTGATGGCCGAGCAGGCGACCGAGAACGCGCGCAAAGCGGATGAAGCGCAGGCGCACGGAGTTTCGCTTGGCCCGCTCCACGGCTTGCCGGTTGTCCATAAGGATCTCTTTGAGACCGCGGGCGTTAGAACGACGTTCGGCTCACGGATCTTCAAGGACAACGTACCGAAGCAGGACGAAATCATCGTGGAGCGGATCGCCAAAGCCGGTGCGATCTCCGTCGGCAAGAGCAATACGCCCGAATTTGGCGCCGGATCCCAAACCTTCAACGCAGTCTTCGGCGCTACCAAGAATCCTTACGATCTAACAAGGACTTGCGGCGGCAGCAGTGGAGGCGGCGCCGTGAGCCTGGCCTGCGGAATGGCGCCGATCGCCGATGGCAGCGATAGCGGCGGCTCCCTGCGAAATCCACCGTCGTTTTGCAGCGTGGTTGGGTTACGAACGGCCCCTGGCCGCATTCCGACGGCGGCGCAAGGGAACGCCTGGTCCACGCTCTCGGTTCAAGGGCCGATGGGGCGCACCGTCTCGGATGTGGCTTTGCTGCTGAGCGCGATCGCCGGCCCCGATCCGCGCTGCCCTATCTCCATCACCGAGCCCGGGTCCCGCTTCGCGGGGAATCTGGAGCGCAGCTTCAAGGGTGCGCGCGTGGCCTGGTTCAAGAACATGGGAGGCATTCCGTTCGATCCGCGGGTTCTGAAGGTGGTTAACGCCCAACGAAAAGTGTTTGAAACCCTGGGCTGCATCGTCGAGGAAGCTGAGCCGGATTGGACCGGCGCTCACGAAGGTTACGACATCCAGCGCGCCTGGGGCTTTGCAACCAGCCAGGGAGAGAACGTGAGATTGCATCGCGAGCTGGTCAAGGACACGATCCTGTGGGAGGTGGAGCGCGGGTCCAAACTTTCAAGCGCCGATGTGTTCCGCTCCCACGCGCTACGCAGCCAGGCGTGGAACCAGATGCGGGTCTTTCAGGAAAAGTACGAGTACTTCATCACGCCCACCTGTCAGTTACTGCCATTTGACGTGAGCCAGCCCTATCCCACTGAAATCGAAGGCGTCAAGATGTCG
>JBGPHB010000037.1:0-11901 GCA_041484155.1 Bryobacteraceae bacterium | reverse complement strand
GGAGGATCTGCGACTGCAGATGGACCGAGCTAGGAGGTCCGCCGAGCATATCAGGACGTGTCTAGCGCCATTTCAGACAACGCCCGTCCCCGAGAACGACTCTCTCCCAATATTACTCAAAGTTGCCGACGGACTCGCAAGGAATCTTCAGGAGCGGAAGCTCGCCATCCAGGACATCCATCGGCAGTTGCATCAACTTTCCGCGGAGAAACGTCAGACTAAGCGAGACGAGTGCATGTCCCGTCTAGATGGCTGGGCGCAAAGGTGGACTGCGGTCGTCAGTGAGTTGCTGCTGCCCGTCGGTCGCACGCCGGAGCAGGTAGGAGACGCGATCGCGGTTCTCGAAAAGGTCTTTGGCCACCTTAAGGATGCAGAGAACTTGCAGCATCGAGTGAACAGAATCGGAGAAAACATTGATCTGTTCGAGAAACGCGTCGCCGTCCTTGTTGCAGCAATTGACCTATCGCTTGCTACCTCCTCGCCCGACGTGGCTGTAACGGAAATGCACTCCCGGCTGGTTAGAACGGGCAAAGCAGAGACGGAACGGAAGACGCTGGAAGAGCAGAACGCGAGAGACGAAGATGTCATCGCCGGCCATGCGATCAAAGTGCAGCGTTCTGAAGCCACATTGAAACGGCTGATGGATCTTGCACGCTGCAATAGCACTCAAGAACTTGAGGTCACCATCACCTATTCTGAACAGAAAGCGGAGAAGCGGGACGAGTACGAAAGGATCGCTCAGGGACTGATCGAGCGCAATGCAGCGCCCGATGTGCGAAAAGTCGAGGAGGAGGCCTCCAGCCACCACCTTGATTCTCTTCAGACGGCGATCACCTCCAGCGAGAATCGCCAGAAAGAGCTCCAGGATGAGGTCTTTAAGGCCGGCAGCGAGTACGGCACGTTACTCCAAGACTTCGAGCGCTTGCAAGCCAGCGACGAGTCCACTGTGCAGGCGCAGAAGGCCGAGGATGCCCTAGGGCGGGTTCGTCCAGCGCTGGCCCACTATCTTCGATTGCAGCTGGCTTCCGAGGTGCTTCAGCGCGCTATCGAAAGCTATCGGGAGAAACATCAAGGCCCAGTTTTAAGTCGTGCGAGTGAACTATTCTCAACTCTTACACTCGGCGACTACTGCGGGCTGACGACAGGCTTCGGTGATAACGACAAAGCGGTTCTCGTTGCGATTCGCCGCAGCAAAGAGACCGTTGAAATCGACGGATTGAGCGACGGCACCCGCGATCAGATGTATCTTGCGCTGCGGCTTGCCGCAATTGAGCATCACGTTGAAACCGTGTCGCCTTGCCCAGTCATCTTAGATGACATCCTAATCAACGCGGACAATGCACGAGCATCAGCCACGCTCAAAGTCCTGAGCGATCTAGCGAAGCGGACGCAAGTGCTTTTCTTCACACATCACAGACATTTGGAAGAATTAGGGAGAGCGGCCGACGCCCAGATCATTGAGCTTAACAGCTCGCCTGTGATCGCACATGCGGAGAGAATCGGCACCGAAGCAATCGTCTGAAGACGGACTGAGATTTCACCTGTAACACGTGTAACGCAGCGTTGACGCTGACGCGACGAACGTGACCGTCCGGGTCCCCACGATCATCAAGGACTCAAAGGAATAAAATAGAGGCTTATGGCGCTAATGTATACCAATCAGGTCTTTCCGAACCAGCAGCCCGTATACTGGACGCCTCCGCCAGTTCCTGGCCAGCGGGGCATCGATTGGGAGCCGCTCTTGTGGACAGCGGGTGCTGCTGGCCTCATTGCACTCCTGACTGGCGCGTTCGATACGCCGACGCAACGGCGCTGCGGAACGTGCGGACGAGCAGGGCATGACACGCGGACCTGCTCTCAGAACCCTGCCAAGCAAGTCCGACTGCGTATCACAAAGACTGGCTGGTGTAGCTGCTGCAATCGCCGATTCCCGAGAACCGAAGCTCATCATTACGCCGGACCTGCAGATGGCACCAAAGGCCGCGAGATGTGCGGGTCCTGTCACCTCGTCTGCGGTCATGGGGGCGACTGGCAGAACATGGGCACCAACCCACGATACTGCCGATTGTAGATCCTGGCCCTCATTTCTTGGGCACCGGGCAGGGGCACCCTCGCTATGCCTTCTTCGTCGCCTGACGCTTCCGCTCTGGCTCAAGAAGCGACTACCCTTGACCATCATCAAGGGCACTAGGTTTGTTGAATCGCGGGCCGGCAACAGCCAGATCGTCGGCAGGCCTAGCAAGGAGAGATTCATATTGAATAATAATATTGATGTTGTGGGAACATTTGGTGGCCCATTTCTTGCTACACTTTTGCTATTCCTGGCAAGGCAACATCCTTGCGCATTGGTCGCGCGCCCGGACCGCTCTCTCCGCCGACGATGACCCAGTCGATTCCCGTGAGATCGATGCGTCCGAGGTGTTCCAGGAGCGGCTCAATCGACAGGAATCGCGTGTAGGCAGGGGCTTCCCGGAGGTGGTCGGTCCGTGGCAGTCCATACTTCCGATCCTCGACGCTCACGCCCCACCAGATGTGCCGTGCCGCGGCGCCCTCGCATAGCTCCGTGGTGAGCAGCATCTTGAGGCGCTCCGCCCGTTTCGTCAGAACCTGGTATGTATGCCAATTCGTGCGGAGCATGACCTTCGTCACGGCCTCGACGTACCGGTCGGGGATGGGATCTTGGAACGGTCACTCATGCTGTTGACGAACACCGTTCGCGCCGCCTCCCAACGGAGAGGTTCGAGGAGCTTGTTCGGGATGAGCCGTGGATCGAAGCCATCGCCGTAGGGGTGTTCGGGCACGCCCCGGAAACGCTCCGCGAAGGTCTCTGCGTAGCAGTGCTTGCATCCGGGGCCGACTTTGGTGCAACCCCGGACCGGGTTCCATGTTGCTTCCGTCCACTCGATTTTAGAATGTTCGCTCATGGCAACATCTGCAACAATTCTTGCATGTTTTGTTTTAGGGTGCTATGCCGCAACTGTCCTCTAACTGTACCGCAGCAGAGGCCGATATCCGCTCCAAGGCGAAGTTGTATCAGTCGAAGATTCTCTGGCGCATCGGAGCCGTCTAGTGCGAGACAATGCAAAGTGAATTAACCTGAAAGGCCCTATGGCAACGCTCCAGCAGCAGATATCTGAAAAATTTCTCGCGAAGCTCGCGGAATCCAAGGAGGTGGGTCCGGAAAAAGTAGCCCAGCTCCGAAACCTGCTTGGCGCGGGTAAGAAACTTAAGGCCGATGATTTGGTGAAGGTGTTCTCTCTTCCTGCCGGCGGCGACCTCACATGATCAAGCTCGAAACCGCCCATATAGAGGAGATGAGAGGCGTCCGGAAGCTGGACATCGACTTCCGAAAAGGGACCTTCGCGATTTCAGGGCCCAACGGGTCGGGCAAGAGCGGCGTCATCGACGCTATCGAATTCGGGCTAACAGGGCAAATCGGTCGACTCACCGGAAGGGGAACCAAGGGCCTGTCGGTTTCGGAACATGGCCCTCACGTTGACAAAACCAAATTTCCGGACGCGTCGTTCGTCGAACTGAAGGTCTTTCTCCCGGGGATCGAAAAGTCAGCGACCATCACCAGAAAGGTCTCCGCCCCGAAGAAGCCCAAGATTGTGCCTGCCGACGATGACGTAAAGGCTGCTCTCGCGGAAATTGCCGACCATCCTGAAATCACGCTTTCACGCCGCGAGATTCTTCGCTTCATCCTGGTTGAGCCGACCAAGCGCTCGGAGGAGATTCAAACCATTCTCAAACTCGATGAGATTGGGGAGGCCCGCAGCGCCTTCAACGCCGCCCAGAATAAGCTTCAGGCCGCACACCGGACGGCGACCGGACTCGTGGAGTCCAACCGGGATGCCCTGCAGCGACACCTGCAGATTCCTACGCTGCTCCCGGCCGATGTTTTGGAAGCCGTTAACAAGCGGCGGAAAGTGCTCGGTCTGGCGGAAATCGCGGAGCTGACCGCCGATACAAAACTCGATGCCGGGCTGTCAGCCACCGACAAGATACCCGAGTTCAACAAGCAATCGGCCCTCCGTGATCTCAAGGCGCTATCCGACGCGGCAAAAGCGTTCCCGGATCTCGCCAAAAAAGAGGCGGCCGCAATCGTTACTGATCTTGCGAAACTGGAGACCGACCCGGCCCTTCTGGCCGCCCTGCAGCAACGGTCATTCATCGAAAAAGGTCTTGATCTCGTCGACGGCCCCGAGTGCCCCCTCTGCGACAAACCGTGGGAGGACGAGCAACATCTGCGGGATCACCTGACAGCGAAACTGGCGAAGTCAGAGGAAGCCCGGAAACTTCAGCAGTCCCTGCTCAACAACGGCACCGCCATCGCCAAGGAGGCCATACGAGTGATAGGTCTTCTGGCTCTCGTGCAAAAGAGCGCAGAAGCTCTAGGCGATACTGCATTCGCCCAACTCCTGACTCTTTGGAAGGCTGATCTGGAGGGTTTGAAAGCCAACCTCACCACCGTTGACGGCCTCACAGGTCTTAAGAGCCGGCTGACGGCTGGCTGGCTGGAAATACCGAAGGCATTTGCGAAGAATCTGAAGGCCGGCACCGATAAGACAGAGGCCAGGCCTGATCAGACGGCCACTCTTGATGCGCAGACTTTCCTGACGACGGCGCAGCTTCGTCACGGCGACTACAGGGAGGCGATCAGAAAGAACAAGGCGGCAGAGATCGCATGGAATTGTGCAAAAGCGGCGTACGACGCTTACTGCGGCGTCCTGGATCATGAGTTGGACACGCTCTACGACGAAGTCCAGGAAGATTTCAGCACGTACTATCGCGAGATTAACCAAGACGACGAAAGCAAGTTCACCGCGAAGCTGACGCCGAGTGAGGGCAAGCTCGATTTTGACGTTAACTTCTATGAACGTGGACTGTTCCCGCCCGGTGCCTTCCACAGCGAAGGTCATCAGGACAGCATGGGCGTGTGCCTTTATCTCGCTCTCATGAAGCGGCTCTTCGCCGATCAGTTCACATTTGCGCTCCTGGACGACGTGGTCATGTCCGTCGATTCGGGGCACCGCTATCAGTTCTGCAAGCTCTTGAAGACGCATTTCTCCAATACGCAATTCATCATCACCACGCATGACCGCTTGTGGGCTGAGCAGATGAAGTCTGCCGGTCTTGTCACCGCCAAGACATCCATTGCCTTCCATAGCTGGACGATCGACACCGGTCCGCTTATGGAATCGAACGAGGAGATTTGGGACGAGATCGCCGGAGCGCTTGGAAAAGGAAAAGTCGAGGTCGCCGCCGCCGGACTTCGTCACCATCTTGAGTACGTCTCTCGGCACCTGGCAGACCAGCTCGGCGCGAGCCCCCAATTTCGTGCCGACGCGAACTATGAACTTGGTGAACTCCTCCCGAGTGTTCTAACGCGGATGGATTCTTTGCTTGGCAAGGCGGTGGCAGCGGCGCACTCATGGGGTAACACTGCCGAGAAGGAAGGGGCTGCGAAGCGGAAGGAGTCGTTGTCGAAGTCAGCTGCCGCACAGAATGTCGAGCAGTGGGCGGTCAACAAGGCTGTCCACTACAACGCATGGGCGAACTTCGGAAAGAAGGACTTTGAGCCGGTTGTCACGGCCTTCAAGGATCTTCTAGAATGCTTTCGTTGCCAAACCTGCGACTCCTGGGTTCACGTTACGCCGCGGCTAAATCCCGAGACTCTGCGCTGCCTTTGTAACGGGATTAGCCTCAACCTAAAGCCAAAGCCTAAGTAGTCCGATCCCGATGGAGTGCCCATATTCACGCCCAATAATTGCCTTGGTCCCTCTTTGCTTGTCCGAGAGCCGTGAGAGTCTCCAGGATCGCGGTAACGTCGGAAACGCGCGCGCGGATGAAACTGCGGGCGACGGTGTCAGGCGCGACTTGGGCAGGGGTTTGCTTCAGATAGTCGCGGACGGCGCGGACGCGCTCGGGAAGAGAAGGTGGCCAGGGCAAACGTGCCGGGCGCACGGGCCTGAGTTCTTCTTCCTCCACCTCCACCCCGAGGCCGACTTGCGCGGCGCCGGTCTTCTGGAATTCGGGACGCAGCCAGCGAACCAGACCGGCGCGCTCTTCTGCGGCGCGGGCTGAGTTGAGCTCGACCAGGCGAAAAAGTATTTCTTCGGTTGAAAGATCCGAAGGCCAGCCGTAGGCTTCGGCAACGGCGCGATCGATATCGTCGTGGAGATCTCTCAGGACCGAGATCAGGCCACGTTCGTGAATCACGCGGCTCGCGGCGCTGAGCGTCTCGCCGGCGCGGAGTTCTTCGAGGACATTGTACATTTCGGTCAGCGTCAGATTGGGGTTTGCTTCCTGGCGACGTTTGCGATGCGCATCGAGTTGTTCTCCGAGGAAGCGGATACGCTCCCGTTGCGGCTCAGAGGCTTCGGGAAAGGGGAAAGGTTCGAAACAGGCTGTCTTGACGTAAACGGGGTCATTCCCAACCCCTAGCCGGCCGCCCGCCGCGAGCGCCCAGGCAACATGAATGCGGCTGGAGAGAACACCCAAGATTTGAGCATCACTCGAACCGATGTTGACCAGCTTGTTGTCCGGAAGAATAGACGCATCGAGAAAGACGAAGAAGCGGTGCTTGGCGGTTTCGGGAGTCGCAATGTATCGCCGCAAACCGCGAAGCGCAGCTCGGAGTTCCGTGTTCCGGCGGCCGAATCTCCACCAGAACTGCCTTCTGGATGGTTCCCGGTTGACGTCGCGCTCTGGCTTTACGGTCGTCAACACGTGTTGGTATACAGCCGGGAATCGTGTTCGCACATCCTCGATTTCGATAGCGTCGAGACCGATGACCATTAGTCCGCGTGGACGCGATGTAATGTCACGGCCGTGTCGGTAGCTGCGAATGTGCTGCTCCAATCCCGGAATTCGTCCCAGCCCTAGTTCACGCGCTTTCTCCTCCGCGATCAAGAAGCCGGACCCATGGAGCTTGACACCCGTAGCACTCAGGCCTTCGTTGGCGCGAAGAGGGACAGCTGCTCCCGTATTGGGCCCGATGGTCAGGTCAGCATGAATCAGACCATACCGCTCGATGAAACTGACTTTGGACGCACCTTCCTCGTCGCCCGGCTGTTCGGACTCAACGCGTAGAAGCCGCCCCTCATTTGCACCCGCCTCCGCCACGGTCATAGCGATTCGGACGGCAGCACCACCGTACGAATCGACCCACGGGTGGTCGGGTATGGCGAAGACTAAGGAAACGGGGTTTAGCGGGTCGGTGAGATGCGGAGCAATGACGCGGCGCTGCAAGGTCTGGCGAAGGCTGTTGGTTGTGATGAAGCCGAAGCGGCGAGTGGGGCCGGCGCGGACCCGTTCGGCGGCGCGGTGCCACCAGTACATCACGTAATCGGAGGTCTCGGGGACCTCACTGTAGACCGAACGCAGCGTCTCGGCATATCCATCTCCAAGTTCGCCGCGAATTCTCCAGTTACCCAAGAACGGCGGATTGCCAATGATGAAATCGGCTGAAGGCCATTCTGCGCGCCGAGCATTGATGTAGTTCAAGACCGGGCGGAGGGCCAAATCATCGGGAATGTCCTCTCCCGTGACCGCATGAACTTTCGTCGTGATACCATCCCACGTCGTACGCGCGTTTCCGTGTTCGTCGACAGCAGGCTCCACCCTGTCATAAACCAGGAGCGCATCACGGTGCTCGATGTTGTGGAAGCGTTTAATGACGGGTTCGGGCGGAAGCGTAGATGCGCCCCACGTGCGGAAGTACCACTGGAGATAACCGATCCACAGGACGAGGTCAGTGATAGCAGCGGCGCGGGGATTGAGTTCGATTCCCTTCAACTGGTGCGGGTCAACGGTGAAGCCGGTTTCGTGCAGTGCCTGCTGGCTTTCCCCGAGGCTTTCGAGCGCGTCGTTGACCTCGGCTTCGAGACGCTTGAGGTGCTCCAAGGTTACGTACAAGAAATTGCCGGAGCCGCACGCCGGGTCGAGAACCTCGATTGAGCACAGGCGTTTGCGAAAATCAGTAAGGACTTCGATGGCGTCAGCGGTCTTCCCGGCGCGCTCCAGAGTGAGCGCGGCAGCCTGCACGTCGGCCCAGTCCTGGCGGAGAGGCTCGACGATGGTTGGGATGACGAGCCGTTCAACATAGGCGCGTGGTGTGTAGTGAGCACCAAGGGAGTGGCGTTCACGGGGATCGAGGGCCCGCTCCAGCAGTGTGCCGAAGATGGCCGGCTCCACGTCTTTCCATTCGGCCCCGGCGGCGAGGCAGAGAATATCGAACTGAGCCCGGTTCAGCGGGAGGGCCTCGGTCGATTCAAAGAGGCCGCCATTGAAGCGAAGGACGTGTTCGCGAAGAATGGGGGAGAAGCCGCCGCTATCCATGGTTCGCCAGAGCGATTCGACCATCGGCTTGAAATTGGAAAGATCCTGGCGAAGGCTTTCAAGTAGCTTGGAAAAGCTCTCGCGCGGAAGAAGGTGGATGTCTTCGGCGAAGAAGGTGAAGATGCAGCGCATCAGAAAAGGCGTGACGGCTTCGGCGGGGTGATCTTGTTCGAGCGAACGGGCGAGGTTAGCAAGATGCCAGGCAACATCTCGCGTGACGCGAGCGGAGATACGGCTGGGGTCGAGCGTAAAGGGGTCGAGCCAAATGGCGCGGAGGCGGTCACGGACGAGCGGGATTTCCAGCTGCTCAAGCAGGATGCGATGAGTGAGGGAATCAGGGAACGGGACGTAAGCTTTGCCCGTGCCGGAGAAGTCAGCGAAAAGCTCGATGGAATATCCGACATCCACGACGATCAGGAAGGGCGGCCAGCCGTCGGCGGCGGGAAGTGCCTTGGCGTATTGCTCGGCCTGGTTGCGGGCCCGGAGCATGGCCTGATCCCAGCCGGCGGTCCCGCGGATGGCAGTTCCGCGGCGGTGCGGCATCTCAAAGAGGAGCGAGGGTTCGGGAGCTTGGCTTCCCTGTTTTGCTTCGAGGACGAAGCAATCTTTCTTGTAGAGATCGACGAAGCCCGTGCTGGAGAGGCCTGTAGGGTGGCGGAACGTAACGGGATACTCAAAGACGTAGTGGTTCTGAGCGGCGTCCGCCACGGCGGGTTTGGGACGCGGGACTTCCAGGTAGTCGCAAAGTTCGGAAAGGAAGAGAGCGTAATTCGCGCGCTCCGCAGCGGCCGAGTTGTGCCACCTGTCGATAAATGGATGTGTGGACATTAGAAAGAGGCGCTGCTCTTCTATTCAATGAGAGTTTAGCTGACTGACCGGCGTAAGTGCACAGCACACCGGTACATCCCGTCTGTTAAGACTCTCTAAACTCGTGAAAACCCGCGTTTTGGCTATACCTCTGTACGGCTGACTCTTTAATTGACTTAACGTCTGCTATACGATACTATAAACGATATAAGGTATCGCATAGAGGACGTTAAATATGAAGAAAACCCAGTCCGTGTCGGTCGTTCCCATCCCGGTTGCCCGTGCCCTCCGGAAGCTCGGCCACGACATTCGTGACGCGCGGCGGCGGCGGCGTATACAAGTCGCGATCCTCTCCGAGCGGGCCTCCATCGGCAGGATGACTTTGAACAGGATCGAGAAGGGCGACCCGCGTGTTTCGCTTGGCGCGTACGCCACTGTTCTCTTTGCTTTGGGGATGGCTGATCGACTGGCAGACATAGCCGACCCCAGGCACGATTCCGTCGGGCTTGAGCTTGAAGAAGAGCATCTGCCGGAACGCATCCGGCTATCGCGCCGGCAGAAGCCCGGCAAGCCGGGAAGCACAGGGGCGGAGTGATGGACAAGGAAACTCTCGTATACGTGGACTTGCGAGGCACGCCCCATCTCGTGGGCCGCTTGTGGGCGCGCATGCGCAAGGAGAGGGAGAACGCCACCTTTGAATACGACAAGACCTGGCTCGCTCATCCTGAGCGTTTCTCTCTCGAACCGGCCCTGAAGCGAGGGCCTGGTCCTTTTCACACAGCATCCGACAGGCCGCTTTTCGGTGCCATCGGCGATTCCGCCCCTGATCGATGGGGACGTGTCTTGATGCGGCGGGCCGAGCGCCGGCGCGCCGAACGCGAGGGACAGACGCCCCGCACCGTGAAGGAAATCGACTACCTGCTGATGGTGGACGACGAGGCGCGTCAGGGAGCATTGCGTTTTGCCGAGCGGGAGGGGGGGCCGTTTCTGGCCGAGCAGACGACGACAAAGATCCCGCCGCTGATAGAGCTGCCACGACTGCTGTCTGCAGCCGAACACGTCGTGAGCGATACGGACAGCGACGAGGACTTGCGCCTGTTATTGGCACCCGGCTCATCGCTCGGTGGCGCCCGCCCGAAGGCCTCGGTCCGGGACCGCGACGGCCACTTGCTGATTGCCAAGTTTCCGAACAAGGGAGACGAGGTGAACACGGTTTTGTGGGAGGCCGTAGCACTGACACTTGCGGCCAACGCCGGTATTCCGGTGCCCGCATGGCGACTAGAAACTGTCGCCGACAAGCCGGTACTCTTGCTCCGCCGATTTGATCGGGATGGGAGGACGCGATTGCCGTTCCTGTCCGCGATGAGTATGCTCGACGCCAAAGATCGTGAAGCGCGGAGCTACCTGGAATTCGTCGATATCCTTCGCCAGCATGGCGCAGAACCGAAAGAGGACATGCACGCGTTGTGGCGGCGGATTGTGTTCAGCATCCTGATTTCAAATACGGACGACCATCTCCGCAATCACGGTTTCCTGTGGGCCGGCCCGGCCGGCTGGCGGCTGTCCCCGGCGTACGACCTCAATCCCGTGCCCGTCGATATCAAGCCCCGAATTCTGACCACCGCTATCGATCTTGAAGACGGCACCGCTTCGCTGAAACTGGCGCTCCAGGTCGCCAGCTATTTCGAATTGAATGAGAAGGAGGCCCATCACATCGCAGGGGAGCTTGGGGACGCGGTTGCCCAATGGCGTCTGGTGGCGAAGAAGCTCGGCCTTACCTCGGCTGAGAGCGATCGCATGGCTTCGGCTTTCGATCATGAAGATTTGAAGGCCGCGCAGGCCGGCAAATGAGAAAGATCACATCATGAAGGTCACGCGGAATATGCTGGAGAGGATTTCGATTTAACATGGCCACTTCGCTGCCGTTCATGACGAGCTACGATCCGCCCGGCACGAGTGAGGGCACTCTCGATCCGTTGGGGCTGTATCAGATTGCGGATCAGTTGGCGGTGCAACTGGTGCCCGCAGTGCGAGAGCGAATGCAGCGGATTCGGTTTTTCACTGCGATGGCGGTTGGCGCCTCGGTAACTGAGGGTCTGGAAGACAATCCAAGTCAGAGGGACGCCTCACCCTACCTCGTCTGGGAGTGGCTGGTTGTCGAGGCGTTGATGCGAAAAATGCGGGACGATTCATCGATCTGGGGTGTGCCGGGAACCCTCGTGGCGCGGCGTGCTCTCGACCAGTACGGCTATCTCGACGCACGGAGCTATCTAAAGACCCCGCGGATCTTCGGATTTCACGGTGTTTACAAACGGCTCGCTATCCACCTGGGACTGGTGGACGTTCATCTGGGACCTGGACCGAATGCGGATGGCCTGGTGGACGCCTGGGCGCGCGGTCTAGGACTTACAGGGATCCAGGATGCCAAGCCGTTGTTGTCCCGCTGGTCGACGGCAGTCCGCCGCAGCCTCGGTGAGAAGTCCCCGCATACAAGGCCCGGCTGGGCAGACGACGCGTGGTCCGAACTGGCGGTAGCATTCGCCCCATCCACGGCCAAGGCGCGCGAGAAACGCTATCTGCGCAATCTTCTCCTGGCCACCGACGGGCGTCGGCTGGGAGCCTTGCCCGCAATCTGGCAACTTCAAGCCGAGTCCGATGACGGTTTTCGGGAGGAGGTTTTGCACGATCGGCTTCAGGAAAAGGATATAGGCTACCAGCCCCTTCTTGATGCCATCCGGGCCTATGAGGCGT
>JBGPHB010000036.1:0-12015 GCA_041484155.1 Bryobacteraceae bacterium | reverse complement strand
GGCTTACAATCCGGGCAAGAACTCCTTGTACGTCCCCTACTACGACATCTGCCTCGACCAGACGTCGGCCTCGCCGACCGCGCGGGAACGCCGCGTGGGAGGCCGCCGTCCCGGCGCCGATCCGGACAATCTGGTCGGACTCGCCAAGATCAACATGTCCACCGGCGAGATCCAGCGATGGAGCACGGGCTCGCACGCCAATAGCACCGGCGCGGTTCTAGCCACCGCCGGCGACCTGGTTTTCTGGGGCGACCTAAACCGCCGGCTCCGCGCCTTCGATGCCGACACCGGAAAGATATTGTGGGAACAGATTCTCGGAGGAACCATCTCGGTTAGCACCATCACCTACGCGGTGAACGGAAAACAGTACCTCTCGGTGATCACCGGCGACAATCTGGCAGTCCCCGGACTCCTCGGAGAAACCAACTTTGCCGGCGTGATCCCCGAGTTCAAGCCGGCGCGCGGTCACAACGCCGTTTACGTTTTTGCTTTGCCGTAACGCAGGCCCCGGCCTGCAATAGATTCCTCCCACCATGGTGACGCATCTGATCCGGCGCTGCTTCCGGCATCCATTGATACCATGTCTATAATAATCATATATTTATCAATATGTTAGAATGAAGAATAGTCGGCATCCAAAGCGGCACTCTGATGACCCATCCCTTCCAGGCGAGCAATATGCGGACCTGGAGGACGCAGCCTTCGAGTTGGTCTCGGCGGCCAGTTCGGTGGCTGGCCAACTGAACCCGACGGTTCGCGGCGGCGTGGGCGAGCTCGTGCGTTCGATGAACTGTTACTATTCCAACCTAATCGAAGGCCACAATACATTGCCGCGCGACATCGAACGAGCTCTCGCGAAGGAATACTCGGCGGAACCTCAGAAACGCAATCTCCAGCTTGGGGCCGTACATACGCTGGTTGCACTAGAGTTCTGTTCGAGGTTACCGGAGGATTTGCTGTGGCTTGAGAACCCAGGCACAGGCGAGCGTTTGCGGATCACGCCGGGAGAAATCAGGACTCGGGGCGTGAAGGTCGGAATGCACGTACCGCCCACTGGCGAAGACCTGCAAGTCTGTCTCCAGCGCTTTCACGAGGCTTATGCGGCGCCGATCAGCAAGTTTAGAAAGATCGTCGCGGTAGCCGCCGCCCATCATCGGCTCCTGTGGATCCATCCGTTTCTGGACGGCAATGGCAGAGTGGCGCGGCTTATGGCCCATGCCATGTTCAATCGCCTTGGCATCAGAAACAGCCTTTGGTCCGTTTCGCGCGGACTCGCCAGGAACGTGGCGGAATATAAAGTGTTGCTGATGAGCGCGGACAGTCCGCGGCAAGGTGATTATGATGGTCGAGGAAATCTATCGGAAAGAGCGCTGGTTGAATTCTGCAGATTCTTTTTGGGCGTCAGCCTCGATCAGGTTCGCTTCATGCAGTCGATTCTCGATCCCGAAAACCTGCTGCGGCGAATCGAGTTGTACTGCCGGGATGAAGTTGAGGCTGGAAGGCTGCCGAAGGCGTCGTACCTTGTCTTGCGCGAGGCGGTTCTGGCGGGTGAAGTGGGGCGTAGCCGGGTTCCTTCCATCTTGAACCTGCAGGAACGCGCGGCTCGTAATGTTACTTCCTCGCTCGTTGGGAAAAAGCTGCTCGTCTCAGAAAACACACGCGCGCCATTTCGCCTAGGATTCCCGGCCGAAGCGGTCGAGCATTGGTTCCCCTCGCTGTATCCCGCGGTCGGCACATGACTGATGTTTTAGGGACCTGACACGTTAGCGAAACTTCTCGGTCAACGTGTCCAGACAGAGCGCCTTGGTCACGCCGCTCGAGATGACGGAACCGAGGGACAGCAGCAGGCGTGCCCAGTACTTCAGGTCGGCGTGCGGATGAAAACATCCAAGGCACGTGGGGCGGGCAGTCTTGCCGGCAAGCCGGCTTTCGTGCCGGCTTTTTTCGGCTGCATCGCGACAAGAAAGCCGGCCCGGAGGCCGGCTCGCCGCCATGACTGGCTGCCCCACGGGGCCGTCCAAAAGTTTCTGATACTGGTGACGGCTCGCCCCGAGTCGTCCTCGCTAAAGCCGGAACCTATGCAGCATGTCCACCGGCGAGATTCAGCGATGGAGCACCGGCTCGCATGCCAATAGCCGGAAAGATTCTGTGGGAACAGATCCTGGGAGGAACCATCTCAGTGAGCACCCCGGAAGCAACCTGGCGGTTCAGGGACTCCTCGGAGAAACTAACTTTGCCGGCGTGATCCCCGAATTCAAGCCGGCGCGCGGTCACAATGCGGTGTATGTTTTCGCTCTGCCATAGCTGCGTCACTTGCCGACCAGGTGCGGCACATTCGTGTTGTTCTCATTGCAGATGGATTCAAGCAGCTCGGTGTCTGGAACCAACTGGAGGTCGAACGTGAGTGTCCATGGCTTAGTGTATGTCTGTGGGTCATCGATCGTGATCTCTAAGGCCATATGCCCGAAGTCGCGCCGCCGGAACCGCTCGACTGTGCGCAAAGCCTGCGTATGGGGATGGCCCGACCAAATCCACACCTGATCGTTGAAACCGCTGGTGTCGACGACTAGTGTGTCTCCCTCCCAATGCCCAACTGAGTACCCCATCCAAGTCGGATTGGGATCCTTGGGAAGTACGCGGCCATCCAGGAAGATCTGGCGATAGAGATTAGACTCCTCGTACAGGACAACCATCAGTCCGGGGAGCTGGACGATCTTATGTACACCTCTCCGATCGCTTCTGGGCACGCCCATCGGCAGGCAACGCGTGGCCGGATCGTCTTTCAAGAACATCTCCCTGCGTTGCTTGTCGAGCGCCGCGGCCCAAGGCTGGAGCGGACCTCCACTGGGTCGATCGAAGAATGCGGCGGCCTGATCCAATGCCAGGCGATTTCCGGAATCGGCCGTCCAGATTCCCGATAGGTCCGGCATGCGGTCGGCCGTCTTAGGCGCTGGCGCCAGGAGGTTAGGCTTACCGTCCGCCGAGCGCGGGATTCCGGGCGCAGGGTAGTTCAGCCACTGTGCGGGGAGAGGCGTGATCATCGCGGCTAAGATAGTTCCGGAAATGATAAGAGTCATGATCCTCCAGCTCCTTTTCGTTTTCGTTACACACGAGTTCGATTAAGAGTAACTCCAACCGGATCGGTCCGGGCCACGCCTGCCTGGGTCACCTACCGTCCTTGGTGTGCGACTTCACAGGAGTTGGTGTTTGTTTTGGCGAAGTCGCGCGCCCATCCACCAGTTCGAGTTCCACGTTGTCCGGCGCTTGAACAAACGCAGCGCGCATGCCTCCGGATCTTAACGGCATCGTCAGCACTTTGACCCCTTCTTGTTTCAAACGTTCCAGCGTCTGATCGAGGTTATCCACGCTGAACGCCACGTGATCGAACACTCGTCCGCGAGGCGATGCGTATTGCGCGCGCCCCTTCCATTCCCCGCCATACATGACACGTGCAAACGCAGTCGGGTACCAGAGAAAGTTCACGTTATCGAGAACCAGGGACGCCGAAGGTCCCGTGGGAATTCCCCGATACACACGTTTGATCCGAAGTGCCGGTTCGCGGCGGGTCAACCTGAAGTGGTTTTCGTACCACTCGGACGCCGCCACGGGATCGTCACTCAACATATGTACGTGCGTGAAGTTGTGATTCGTGGCGCCATACACCTCAATGGTCAAATGATCCGGCCCATCCAGATACATGAAAAAACTGCGATCTCGGGCGCCCGTACCGAACAGCTCGACGACATCGGTGATCGCTGTTTGAAACGTAGTGCCCAGCTTGATCTGGCGCTCGAATTCCGCCTTCATATCTTCAGCGCCCCACCCGATGTGAAACAGCGAAGACACAATTTCGTGCGGTGGCGGCTGCTTTACCTTATTGAACAATATCCAGGAATTCTGAGTCCGCACCGCATCCGCACCTGCGAACCCGGTCTTTTCGCACGACAGATGCTGCGTCAAGAACTCAATCGCCCTAGCCGGGTCTGAGCTATTCAGGTGGACGTGGTGAAAGTGCGTTTGCGCGAACGCACAGGGAATCAGGAAGGTAAGCAAGAACTTCGCCGTTTTCGGTGTCAGTTTTCAGCCCCCGTTTTGATTTTTTGGTGCTCCGTGCTTTGTCCCATTAGGCCGGCGGCCGGGAACCCCGCCAGAAGGGTATTTACTTAAGGCCATAAATGACGACGCGTGCGGTGGTTTGTTTCACCGGCCAGAGAGGCGAATTCATCCCCGCCGCAACCGCGATCCTCTGATGCCCCCCGGTCCGGTAGGAGATGACGCCCCCGCCGACGGCGGCGCCGGTCGAGTCGCGCCAGAGCACGCTCCCGCTTTCACCGTCCAGCGCCAGTATGTCGCCGTTCAGGTCGCCGGTAAAAACCAGGCCGGCGGCGGTGGGTGTAACCGCTGCCACCAGGGGCGTCGGCGACTTGTACTTCCAGCGGACGCGTCCATCATCGGCATCGACCGCGGTGAGCCAGCCCCCCCATTGTTCCTGCGGGTCGAAGCGCCCGAAGGCGTGTTCGGGGTCGCCCGAACCGGACCACACGGCGCCGGGTTTGCCGCTCGGGGTGCGAGAGGCAACCTTCACGGAAGTGCACCAGTCGACGGCATTGACGAAAAGCAAGTTTAACCGAGGGCTGAAACTTGGGCCATTCCACGAGGTGCCACCTGATGTGCCGGGACAGAAGCGGGTCTCGGTTGCCGTATTCAGCGGTGTCTGCACGTTGGTCCGTGTGGTGACGGGCGTGGCGTAGACAATTTTCAACGGGGGACCAATCTGGCCAGACGGAGTGACATTCGAACGATCGATACCATAGAGCAGCCCGTCCTTTCCGGCGGCGGCAGCGAGCAGCTGCCCGGCACGTGTGCGGATAAGAGCGGGCGCGGCGGTCATGTCCCAATCATGGAAATCTTGTTTGACGGGCTGCACATAGCCAAGTAGCTTGCCGGTCTTGGCATCCAAAGCCAATACCGAAGTGGTATATAGATTGTCACCGGAGTGGAGCGCGAGAAGGAAATCGGGAGCGACGTTCCCAGTGCAAACCCACAGTACGCCAGATTCCGGGTCGAGGCTATAGTTGCTCCAAGTGGCGCCGCCGGTAGGAGGGTTTTGAGGGGTGACATTTTTCCAAGTTGCCCGCGCGGGCCCAGAGCCGGGGACGACGTCGAAGCGCCAAAGTTCGTGGCCATCTGCCGCGCTCAACGCATAGATCCGTCCCGTGACTCCGAAGGTATCCCCCCCAGCGTTGCCCGCGAACACCATGCCGCCCCAGGCGATAGGAGCCATAGGGACGGACTCACCTTTGTCGCGGTTGCCGATGGACATGTCCCAGGCGGGCTTGCCACTCGCGGCGTCCAGCGCAAAGACGTGCGCGTCGCCGGCGCCGCGGAACAATCTACCTTCAGCAAAGGCGAGACCACGGTTGACATTGAGGAAGCTTGACGGGCCGGGCCGGCGGTACGTCCACTTCAGCGCGCATGTGGACGCGTCCAAGGCAAACGTCGTGTTGTAGGTTGTGAAGTAAAGCACGCCCTGAACTTCGATGGGTCCAGTCTGGAAGGCCGTGGATTCCCCGGTATCATACGTGCACGTCCGCCGCAGGCTGCCGACAGTGGCTCTGGTAATTTCCGCAAGGGGCGAGAAGCGGGTCGCGGAGAAGTCACCGCTGTAGGTGGGCCAGTCGCCTGGTTGGCGCTGGGAGACGCCAGTCTGAGCCAGCAGGCCGAACAAGGCAGCAGTCGAGTACCAGTGTGTCTTGCGCAGGATTCCTCGAACCTTAGCTGTATGATTATATCCAACGGAGAAGGGAGATTGCCCGGATCGGTCCACTCTGGGGTGCGACTCCAATCCCTCTATCTACTTTCATGTCGAGGAGCTGGTATCAGACCCGGATCACCGCGGTTTGAGGCCGGCGGCTGGCCGAACAGCTCGGGGCATCGCTCGCACAGCTCCCGCTTGGGACAGTGACTGATCCAGCAGCGCACATCGCCGGTTTGTGCATGATAGAGCCGCTCCATGTGATCGGTTGTTCTGCCACGGAGCAGGAGGAGATCTCCCGCTCGAAGAAACCCACGCAGAAACTCGGCCGCCTCGGCGATGGCGGTGAAGCAGTGAAAACCATCGGGCGGGAAACCCGCGGCAACCCCAGCCTTCGTGGCCCGCTTGGTGTCGTCACGGGCTCCCACCAGCACCATCGAATCTATCACTCCCACGGCCTCGCACACGATTCTACGCAAGCGCTTGTCCCAGCCCTCCGGACTGTCGCCTACCGTGGTGATCGCCAGGATCTTTCTCGCGGCCTGAGCCTCGCGCAGCACCCGGAAGGCCGCATCGAAGGTTTGTAACGTTCCGTTAAAATCGTCTCGTAGAATTACCGCACCGGAAGGTAATTCACGAGGATCAAGACGCCCAGCAGTGGGGTTTACTCTTGCCACCGCGTCGGCAACCTGCTGCAGGGAGACACCGCATTGGAGTGCGGTCGAAGCGGCCGCGAGCACCGACGAGGTCCAGTGCACTCCCACCAGACGCGTCTCAATCCTCTGCGTGACGCTGTGCGTGTTCAGTGTCAGCGACAAGCGCTCCGGCCACCTGCTGGTGATCTCAGTGGCTCGAACATCGGCTTGCTCGCCAAGACCGAAGCGGACCACGCGACACGCACGCCGGGTAGCCATGGCCGCAACCCGCGGATCATCCCCGTTGAGTATCGCCACGCCGCGGCGGCGCAAACGCTTCAACAGCTCCGCCTTCTCTTTGGCGGTGTCCTCGAGCGCCGGAAAACGGTCCGTGTGGGTTCGGCCGACATTCAAAATCACGGCGATGTCCGGTCGCGCAATGGATGCCGGCCGCGCTATCCAGCCAGGCCCGCTTGTCCCCACTTCGAGTACGACAAACCGATGCCGCGGACGCGCCCGCAGAATGGTTTGTGCCACGTGAAACGCCCCGTTATTGGAACTTGGAGTCGCCAGTGTCGGGGCCTGTGAGGAGAGTATCGCCAAGATCAATTCCTTGGCGGTGGTCTTACCCACGCTGCCTGTCACGACAATAAACGTTGTGCGAAACAGCAGTATGCGCCAAATGGACGCCAGAGCCTTGGTCCAGCGCTCGCGCCAGTCTCGGCGACTGATCCCCCATATCTTCATGACGTGGAAACCCGTTTTCGAGGCGATCTGGGGGCAGGGGCGACCGCTCTAAGAACTGTTCGTTGCCAGCCCCGCTGCAGAACGTTCCGCAGCATGCGAAGGTAAGCGGCGAATCCGGGCAACGGATCGTCCCACACAAACAATGCTTCGGTGCGGATACTTCGCAGGGATTTAGCCCATCCTGCCCATGAAAACTCGCCTCGTGCCGCCAGGTCGCGGCACGCTTTCAGCTCGAGGTTCAGGGCTATCCACGCAACGCCGGTGCGGTAAGGTTTTTGCCGCGCAGCGGCGCAGTCCGTCAGATCCGAATACATCGTCAAGGCGAGATTGGCCCCAGCACAATCGAGCAAGGAGTTGGAGAGTTGGAATCGCGGATTCATTTCTATGAATCGGAAAACGCCATCACGCGGGTCCCGCTTGAACTCGATCCCACACACGCCAGTAAAGTGAAGGTCTCGCAGCAAACCGAGCGCAGCCTCTTCGAGTGCCGGAACTCGGATCGTTTCCGCGACGGCCGCCAGACCAAAATCGGCAGGATATTGGCGCACCTTTCGGTACGTCCCCCAAATCATCGGCTCGCCCGTCTGGCTTATGTATGCAAGAACGGTATAGAGCTGCGATGCGGGCCCCGGAATCATGGATTGGACGATTGCTGGAGCGCCCGTCCGTTCTAGTTCCTGTAAACGATCTTCGAGTTGCGAGATGTCTTTTACCAGAAGCCCCTTCAGGCGTCCGAATGGCCATTGTGCCGAAACGGCCGGTTTGATCAGCAACGGGAACTCAAACATGCTCGCCCGCGCCGTGCACGAGGTCACGTCGTGGTAAGTTCGCGGCATAGGTATTCCCAGCCGCTCCACCATGCGATATTGCAACCGCTTATCGATCAAACCGCGAATGAGCTGACCGCCTGGGAGATTGATGCGATAATACTGCCGGAGTGCGGGAAGCCTTTCGGCGACAAACAACGCCTCGGCATCGCTGATAACAAACAGGGCCGGCCGTTCCGGTTGGTCGCGGGCATGGTCCACAAGCGCACGCTCCAATCCTTCGGGGTCCCGTTCACCGTTGGGGACAGACCGGTAAGCGCAATAGCGCGAGAACCTGGCGGGCGAGTCGCTTCTTTGGGACAGCACACACACTGGAATCCTCATCCGCCCGAGGCTGCGGACGACGCTCATGAGAGTGACGCCGCCGTACCCTTCGCCCAAACAAACGGCCGGGATCATCGCGAGCTCCCTGGTTCCGGCATTCTCTCCTTTTCGGCGTTGCGCCCGCGGTTGCCTGCCGGACTTT
Organism: Bryobacteraceae bacterium; assembly: GCA_041484155.1. Classification (GTDB taxonomy): domain Bacteria; phylum Acidobacteriota; class Terriglobia; order Bryobacterales; family Bryobacteraceae; genus Palsa-187. The sequence goes on along the minus strand of JBGPHB010000036.1, from coordinate 3,585 downwards.
TCGTGATCAAACGCCAGGCTTGCTGGAGTACCCACTTGGTCGGGGCTCTTCTCAGATCTGATTGGCTCAGGGAGTTCTGGCCAGCCTGCGCGATGGCCCATGACCGCCCTCGGGCTCGCAGGTACCGCCTGTCAATCTCGCGCACGCCGTTCTGGAAGTGGCGCTGGAGCCACCGCTTGGCGCTCGGCCTCAGCGCGTGCCTCACCGCGCTCTCCAGTTCAGGGAGGTGGCGGCTGGCTGCGAGCAGTCTCAGGTTGTCGCGCAAGTAGTAGCCAATTACCCGGTCTCCTCCATCCAGCTGCCGTATCCGTTTCAGATCGAGGGGTGCGGCGAAAAGCTCCGGAGGCGCCTCCGCACCCAACGCGGTCAGGCCGATCATCGTGCGCAAGCATTTTTCACAGGTTCCGCAGTTGCGCAGCCCCGTAGCATCGTAACCGCACACCGTCAGGTTCTCGAGCGCGACGGGCGAGCGGATGATTCGCCATTCCAGCTTCTGCGAGCGGAAGGCTTCGCAGCCGTCATGCCGAAATTCCAGCGACTCGGTGGACCATAGCGGGTCAACCAGCGGATGGCTACCCCAGGGCGACAGCGTTGAGTAGGTATCGCCGGACGGAACGAAAAGACGCCGCAGCTCCCCACCCAGGCACAGGCCTGCCGCCGCTAACCGGGAACCCGCATTCCAGTCCCAAGGCGCCCCCGGGAGCGGAGTAAACGATTTCAGATTCGTGTCAGCCAGCACGAGGCCAAGGTGAAAGGCTGAGGCCACCTTGCGAAGCTTTGCCGCCTGATTCTCAAACACTAGACGGCGCTCCGGAGGTCCATCGGCGTGCTCGCGAATGAAGATCAGGTGACTGATGCGGCTGTCCCCGTGCTCGCGTTCCAGGTTCTTGAGTAAGGTATAGAAGGAATCGACACCTCCGGTGAAGAAGCAGGCGTTGGCCTTCGGTGCGCGTGGTGCGGCGGGGGCAACCGCTACGTCCAGTTCGATTGCGCCGAGCCGCCGGTCCCATGCATGATATAAGCGAACGATCTGCTGGCAACCGCTGTAAAACAGCGGACTGATGTGGCCTTCGACACGTAACGGCCTCTTCAGCAGCATGGTGAGGGGCAACAATGCCGCCACCATCGGCTCGGAACCGTCACTGAACCACGACGCAAGCCCGGCAGGGAATCGGAACCACAGCCGTTCTTCGCCTAACCCGGCTGGCAGACCTTCGACTCGTGCCGATACCTCCGCGTATTCGGCCGTAGTGCGGCGCTGAATATCGCAGATGTAGATCCCTCTCATCGGATTAACTCTCCCTGGCTCGTTGAACCAGGGTTCGGTAGCGCAGGCAACCAATACCTTGTGGGCCGCCCGCCCGCGAGCTGTTTACGAACAGGAATCGCAGGCCCAGGCGCGTCAGGAGGCTTTCGAGCGCAGTGAAAGTGGAATAGAACTCAAAATTACCGTGAGGCCGGGTGACCAGAACTTGACGAACCCCGCCATCGCCAATGACTCTCCCGAAGAGCAAGGGCTCCAGCTCCTTTAGTCGCCAACCATTGCCCACAACGTCCATTAGGCTGTAAACTTCGCCGCTCAGTGGCGCTTGCAGCAATCGCTCTGCCTCGTTCCAGCTCATCGCATCGTGGCTGGCTTCCGCCGGGTCAACGGAAAAGTTCATGATCAAGACGCCCTTGGGATCCAGGACGCGCGCTGCCTCACGAAGGATCGCTTCGTGGCTGTCATGGGGAGAGCAGTTCACCAGATGGTCCTGCACCAGAACCTGCACCGAGTTGTCCGCCCATGCCACCAGGTTCGATGCGTCTCCTATACTGAACGCAACATCGGCAAGTTCAAATCCTGCGGCCTGTGCCACCGCGCCGATATCCATAATGTCGATGGCGTGTATCACTGGCTCGGTCACGCCGGCTCCCGTCAAGTACTGGTACAACGAGGTTCCGTTATGCGGGCACGTAATCCCCTGGATGAGGCAGCGCGGCCGCGATCCTACGCTTTGGACAATGCGTTTAGCCTCGGGAACAGCAAACGCATCGAGGCTCATTGCGAGATCCGGATTGTCCTGAGAGGCAATTGGTCGCGAGCAGTAGCGGAGAAAGAACTCGGGAAAGTGATGGTAGCCTTTCCCCATTGGCCTCCACAAGGCCTCTGGAAGCCTCAAGAGCGCAGTCTCGCCGAATTGCGCCGCCGCCGGCAGGAGGGTTCCGTCTCGCCGCAAATGTCGCATGCCTCCTTGTATTACGTCGGACCTCGCCCTCACGGTTTCCTAACGATATCACCGATGCCTCCAAAACCAAAAGAAAACAAAGTACTAAAGGTAGTGGAACTTCTCGCTTCGGGGCGGCAACTCGAACCCGCACGGTACACGAATGATTCTTAACCAGGATTTCAAGACCGCTTGGCATCGCCTGAAGCTGTTTGCTGGCTATCAAAGCGATCAAAGACCGCTGCAAGGCAGCGGACACAGCCGCCCGGTAGTGCTTGGGAGGCGTTATGGCAGGCGAATTTGACACGTTCAGTGCGTCTGCTATGCTACCAGCAGAAGCGACAACCGCCATTGTTTTGCGTATGACCACTGTTGTAAAAAACAAGACCGGGCTGACTATACCCGCGGACGTGCAGCACCGAGCTGGCTTTAAGGCCGGCGACGTGGTCGAGTTTAAAGTATCCGGTGGCGTCATCACTATCCTTCCCAAGCTTCCCAATGCCGATGACGAGTACACCCCGGCGCAGCGCCGCATCATTGATGCCCAACTTGACGAAGCTGAAAAAGGTCCATTCTACGGCCCCTTCAACACTGCCGAAGAAATGATTGCTGACATAAAAGGCAGACTGAAGAAGCGCGCCACTCCTAAGAAAAACAAACGCTCTTCTCGATGAACATCGAGTACAGTGATGCTGTCTATCGATCTCTAGAATACGCCCCTGTTGCAGTGCGGAAGGCGTTTTTTAAGCAGGCCAAATTCCTGGCGCAGAATTTGCATCACCCCTCGCTCCGCGCCAAGAAGTACGACGAAGCCAACGATCGCTGGCAGGCCAGGGTCAACAAGGATTGGCGGTTCTATTTCACTATTGTTGATGACACATACCACATCCTCAAACTGATTCCCCACCCCAAGTGACAATGGCCGCACGACGCATTCGCGGGGGAGTGTACCGCCAGCCCAAAGCTGCGGCCTAGGCCGAACGCTGGAATCTCAGTGTCTACGTACGCCAAGCCATTGGCGAGCCGCCTGCAAAGGCGTTACCAAGTTGTTGAAAGATGGAGCGGGAGACGAGAATCGAACTCGCAACCAACAGCTTGGAAGGCTGTGACTCTACCATTGAGTTACTCCCGCCCGTTGCTCTCTCATTGTACAAGATGGAATGACGCGCTATACTTGACTTTACGCCCAGCGGTCCTCAGGCTAGGATTGGTGTGCGCGGTGGACGGCGCGTGTGGCGAATCGGACAGGTGGGTGAGTGGTTAAAGCCAACAGACTGTAAACCTGCCGCTCAGGGCAAGCTACGGGAACCCAAGGCAATAAAATCAACGCTCTTCCTCTACCTCATTCCCGCCAGTTGCCGTAGAGTGCCGTGGCGTT
>JBGPHB010000035.1:0-12143 GCA_041484155.1 Bryobacteraceae bacterium | reverse complement strand
CGTCACCAACTCGTAACTTGGGACGTTGGATCTCACGAATGCTTCCCCGCCTCAACTACAGCCTCAATAATCCGCATGTAACCCGTACAACGACATAGATTTCCCGCTAAGCCTTCACGGACCTGATCCAGAGTCGGATGCGGATGACGACCTAACAAAGATACGGTCGCGATGACCATTCCGGGCGTGCAAATCCCGCATTGCGCGCCCCCGCATTCGATAAATGCCCGCTGGACAGCCGGAGCAGCGATCCCCTCGATGGTCGTAATCTTCGCGCCGTCGACTTGCAGCACCGGTACCAGGCAAGAGTTCGTGAGTTGGCCGTCGATCAGCACGGAGCACGCGCCACACTCCCCTTCCCCGCAGCCTTCTTTGGTTCCAGTTAAGCGTAATTCTTCGCGTAATACATCAAGCAGGCGAGCCATCGGAGGGACATCCAGCGTCACCGCGCCTCCATTCACCGTGCAGCGAACCTCAGCCAAGCAACGCCTCCATCACGCGTTCCGGCATCAGCGGAATCCGGTCGAACGCCACCCCAGTCGCGTTCTCCACCGCATTCAGGATCGCGGGAGCGACGCCGTCCATCGGCAACTCACCGATCCCCTTCGCTCCAGCCGGCCCATAAGCATACGGATTCTCTTCAAAGAAAACGCGGATCGGCGGCAGGTCGGCCGAGGTCGGCATGATGTAATTTGTCATTTGCGCGTTGGCCATGCGGCCGTCCTTCCAGACCACATTCTCGTACAGCGTGTAGCCGATGGCCTGGGCCACTCCGCCCTCGATTTGACCCATCGCCAGCACGGGATGAATTACTTTTCCGACCTCCTGTAGCGCGACGAAATCCTCCAGGCGTACTTCATACGTCACCGGATCCACCGTCACCGTCGCCACGTAAACGGCCCACGCGTAGGCGCCGTAAGCATCGCCCTGGTAGGTCTCGTCGTTCCATACAACGTTCGGCGGAGCCTGGTATTGGCTGGACGCTCGCAACGCGCCAAACCTTTCCAGGTGCTCGGCGACGGCACGCGAGAACTCCTCCGGAGTGTATGGTTCCCGCAAGAGTCCGCTCTCCAGAAGCGTCTGCTTCAAGCTGACGCACGCCGCCTCCACCAGCTTCCCCACCACCATGCACGTGCGCGAGGCGACGGTCGGCCCGCTGTTGGGAACGGTGCTCGTGTCGGGCTGTGCGACTTCAATGAGATCGTACCCCACCTTCAACGCGTCCGCGGCGATCTGGGAAAAAATCGTGTTGGTTCCCTGGCCTATCTCCGTGCTGGCCGCCAGGATCCGAATCTTACCTTCGCGCGTCGCCTCGACTCCGACGACACTCGACAAGGTGACTTCTCCCGATCCCGTGAATCCGGCGCCGTGCATAAAGGTTGCGAATCCAATGCCGCGTTTCTTCGGGCCGCCCGCCAACGCCAGCGCACGGTCGAGCAGTCCAGCTAAGTCGACCTTTTCGCGGATCACCTGGCCGGTGGCCGTGGTTTCTCCTTCGTGCAAGAAATTGCGCCGGCGGAACTCTTCAGGCGTGAGCCCGACCGCGGCCGCGACCTTATTCATCTGCCGCTCCAGCGCAAAAATACTCTGGGGCGCGCCGAAACCGCGAAATGCCCCGTGCGGCGGAGCGGTCGTAGCCACAGCGCGACTGCGGATGCGCACGTTAGGGCAGACATACGGCCCTGCCGCATGAATTGTCCCGCGCGAGAGCACCACCGGTGATAGCGTACAGTACGCTCCGCCGTCGATATCGAAGTCGATCTCCATCGCCACCAGCTTGCCGTCGCGCGTGACGCCGGTGCGGTGCCGCGTGCGCGAAGGATGCCGCTTGGTAGTCGCCACCATGTCCTCGGCGCGATCGTAGATCAGCTTCACGCGTTTGCCCGATTTCCACGCCAGCAGCGCCGCGTGGCCCGCGATCATCGACGGATACTCCTCCTTCCCGCCGAACCCGCCGCCCGTCTCCATCTGCACCACTCGGATCTTTTCCGGCGGCAAACCGAAAATCGGCAGCAGCGCCTTGTGAATGTAGTACGGGCACTGCATCGAGCCCCAGACCGTAACACCGTCTTCCGGGTTCGCCACCGCGATCATCCCGTTGTTCTCGATATAGAGCTGTTCTTGCGCCCCGGTTTCGTATTCACCTTCAATGATCAGGTCCGCTTCGGCGAAGCCCCGGTCAATGTCACCCTTCTCGACCCGGTAAGACTTGAAAACGTTGTCCTCGCCCCAGATGATTTCCTTGCAGGCAAGCGAGTCTTCCATGGTGAAGACGCCCGGCAGAGGATCCACGTCAATGCGAACGCGCCGCCGGCCTTCTTCCACCAGATAGCGATCCGGGTGGGCCAGCAGGAGCACCGGCTCCTCGGGATGATTCACTTTGCCGTCGGCCAGCAGCGGCTGATCGTGCAACAGCAGCGCCACGCAATTTTCGCCCGGAATATCCCGCGCCGTGACGATCGTGAATTCTTCCCAGGGCACGCCATCCTCAAACGTAATGGCGCGAATGTTGCCGCGCCCCGCTGGATTGCGCACGGTTGCGCCGTACAGCATATCCGGAAAGTGCACGTCGTCAACGTACACGGCTTGCCCGGTGACTTTGCCTGGACCTTCCTTGCGAAGAACCGGCCGCCCGATGATGGATGTATCGATGTATCCATCGTACCCGGATGTCGACCTCCCCGTGAGACAGAACCCCGCCCTAACGGGCAGGGCTTGCGGCGTGTTGTAAATGTACGCCAAAGCCCCGCCCGTCAGGGCGGGGTTCTGAGCTGAAAAGCCGCCCTACTCACGACACACTGTAGTGTATACTTTACAGAGTACCGGAGACGAACTTGCGGATTCTCATTGCATTGCTGGCCTGCGTCGTGCCCTCATTTGGACAGGCCACCAAGGCCGAACTGTTCGGCGTCATCCTCGATCCCTCGGGGCAGAGCGTCGCAAAGGCCACGCTCCACGCCCAGGAACAAGCCACCATGGCCGCTTTTGCCGCGACCTCGGATAGCCGCGGCGAATATCACTTCTTGGGACTGCCTGCCGGCCAATACGTCCTGACCATCGAACAGCCTGGGTTCCGGACTTACAAGCAGTCCGGCATCGCCCTGCACATCGCCGGCCACACGGAACTGAATGTGACGCTGACTCTCGGTCAGCCGGCGCAGTCCATCGAAGTTACCGCCGAAGCTTCCCTGTTGCAGACGGCAACCGGCGAGGTGAGCTATCACGTCGACCAGACCAAGGTCGTAAACCTGCCGCTCGACGGGCGCAACTTCATCCCCTTGGTCGCGCTTTCTCCCGGCGTGGCTTTGCCCGGCGGCGGATCGCTGCTGCCGCGCATCAACGGCAGCCGGCCCCGCACCAACGAATACATCTATGACGGCGTCAGCGTGCTCCAGCCGGAGCCGGGACAGGTGGCCTTCTATCCAATCATCGACGGCATCGCGGAGTTCCGGCTGAATATCAACGCTTACTCGCCCGAGTACGGGCGATCCAACGGCGGCACGGTCATGGTCAGCGGCAAGTCCGGAAGCAATGACTACCACGGGACGCTGTTCGAGTTCTTCCGCAATGACGACTTGAACGCGCGCAACTATTTTGCGCCCGCCGGTCAGAGGCCCGAGTTCCGGCGCAATCAGTTTGGCCTGACGCTCGGAGGTCCCATTCAGAAGAACAAGACGTTCTTCTTTGTGGATTGGCAAAGCACGCGCCTGCTCACGGGCATCACGCGCATCAGCACGGTGCCGACTTTGGCGCAGAGACAAGGCGTGTTTTCGACGCCGGTCTACGATCCGGCCGCTTCCCCCCGCACTCCCTTCCCCAACAATACGATCTTCACGACCCGCTTCGATCCGATCGCCCAACAGGTGCTGCAACACTACCCCTTGCCGGCTTCATCGGGAACCGCGAACAACTATTCACGCACCGCCGTCGAGCCCGACAACCAGGACCAGTTCGACACCCGGATCGACCGCTACTTCGGCGAAAAGCGTCGCGTGTTCGCGCGCTATTCCTACCTTCGCGACGACGATGACCCGGTGACGCCGCTGCCCGACGGGAGCGGCGCTCTATCGGCCGGGGCGATCGGGCATGCGATCACACGCGGGGATAGCGTGGTCGGAGAATACGACTGGGCGCTCTCTCCCGTGACGCTCAATCAGGCGCGCTTCGGATATTCCAGGCGGGATCTCCACCAGCGGTCCCTGCAAAACGGCGGCATTACCGTGCCGGGAGTTCCTCAAAACTCCTTCGCTTCGGTGCTGCCCATTTTTGCGGTCACTGGGTTGCAGCAGGTGGGTCCGGCGCCGAACGCAAATTCGAACTTCACGACTTCAGTGACCGAATACCAGGATACGTTTTCGAAGGTGCGCGGCCGGCACACGTTCAAATTCGGCGTCGACCTCCGGCACGAAGCGCTCGACAACCTGACTCCGCCGAACCCGACCGGGTCGTACGGCTTCACCACCACGGGCACGAACGCCTCGGGTGTCGCGAATAGCGGCAATGCCCTGGCTTCCCTGCTGCTGGGACAGGTAAACACCTTTTCGATCGATATCCTGAATCAGGTATCCCAGCAACGCGCCAACATAGCCGAGTTTTTCGCCGGTGATGTTTGGAAACTGTCCAACCGGCTGAACTTGAGCGTCGGGACCCGGTATACCCTGAACTCTCCTTCGACCGTAATCGGCGACCGTGGAGCCGCCTTCAACTTGAGGACCCAGGTTCTCGATTTTCCGCACACCGCGCGCGAGCTGGAATGTTGCGATTTCGGACCGCGCCTGGGCCTGGCCTACCGCATCCGCGACAACTGGGTTGTGAGGTCCGGATATGGAATGATCTGGTTCGAGCAGACCGGTATCACTACTCCTTTCACCCTTCCCCTATTCCCCTTTATTCAAACCGTGGGGCAGCAATCGCAAGACAGCCTCAATCCCGCCTTCGTACTGGCCAATGGACCAACTGTGCAAGTGACGCCGCCGAATCCAAATTCAGGTCTGGGGCAAGGCGTGTTCAGCGTCGATCGGAATCAGGGATCGGGGTATTCGCAACAGTGGAATTTCACCGTGGAAAAGACGGCCGGCAGGAATTTCAATTTCGAAGTCGGATATTTGGGCTCCAAGAACACCCGTCTGGGAATACCGGACGCAAACCTGAATCAATTGCCGGCTGCCGGTCTCGCTTTGGGGTCGGCGCTCCTCACTCGAGTGGCGAACCCATACTTCGGCCAGCTCCCGGCATCCTCCTCGCTCAACACCGCGACCATTGCCCAGCAGCAGTTAATGCGCCCGTATCCACGATTCACCACGGTCGCGTTCTACCGGGACAACGTCGGGAACTCGACCTACCACGCACTCGCGGCGAAGATGGAAAAGCGCTTTTCCAACGGCCTGACGTTCACCTTCGCTTACACGTTTTCCAAGCTGATCGACGACGCCTCCAGCGTGTTCTCTCCCTCGATTTTCATCGGGCCGGTGGCCAACAACGGGGCAGCGGACGCTTTCAATCGTCACCTGGAAAAGGACGTTTCACAGGGAGATATCCCCCGGGTATTCTCCGCGGGCTGGGTATATCAGATCCCCCGCGTGTGGAAGATTTCGGGCTGGCAGATTGGCGGATTGGTGCGTGTCCAGTCCGGCGATACCGTGGTGGTGACACAGGCGACCAATAACAACCAGAGCCTCGGGTATTACATCCAGCGGCCGAACCGCATGAGCGATCCCAACTCATTTTCGAACCGCAGCGCTTCCCAATGGTTCAACACAACGTCCTTTATGACAGCACCCCAATTCACCATCGGAAACAGCTCGCGGAATCCAGTTCGCGGCCACGGCCTTCAGAACGCGGACCTCATGCTCGGCAAGACATTCCGCATCACCGAGCGCATTCACCTCGAGTTCCGCGCGGAGGCCTTCAACGCATCCAACACACCCCCGCTCAACGACCCGAACGGCTCCTTCGGCAGCCCGGCGTTCGGCACGATTACCAGCGCCGGGAATCCGAGAGACTTCGAGTTCGTGGGCAAGCTACGCTTTTAGTTCTGGATGTTGCTTCGCGCCCGATCGGCACTCTGCGCAATCAGCCACTTACCGAACCGCGACCGTAAGGGAGCGGGCTGATGAGACAATTTTTCACAGCTTCTTCACTTCAGGGAGCGGTTGTCGACAATTACGCGGGACAGCACACTAGCCTTGGCGCCGCAGAGTCAAAGGGAATATACCGGCACTTGAACCTCACGCTTTGCCTTCCGGCGGCCGGCAACGGTCTCTTCGATGGTCTTGAGCACGTTGGCGGTATAGTATCGTGTTCCACACTCCGTGCAGACACCTGTGGGGACGTTTTCAGTGACCACATACCTTCGCCCTCTTCTCTTTGATCGCTCCGTTACAATACTCACACCGTCCGTCCCTATCTCTTGGGTTGATCCTCATAAGTTGTGATGACCCGGACTTTCATCCCTTGCGTGATACGGCAAACAACACCAATGCGGCGGCCGTCCAATGCCGAACCTGCTCGTTCTGCGTGGGTAGAATCCTTCAGCGGGTTGTTGTGGAATGGAACCCCGCCCTGACGGGCAGGGCTTTGCGGGTTTGCGCCCGTCCACGGCGCTAGTCAACCACACCGGAAAGCCCCGCCCGTTAGGGCGGGGTTGCGTCGGTTAGCAACCGCGCAGCTTCCTAAGCTGCCCCCCGCTATGAAACATTTTCATGTGGTCAGAGACCTAGCTCGCATTTTCCCTCTCGCGGCCAGGTTTTCCTGATCTTGCCATTTAAGATACCGTATTCCACATCGTAGATATCGAAGCCGTCAGCAACCGCTTCGTCGAGGGCCATCCACGTCTGGGTGGGCATGAAGCCCGGCTTCGCCGACTTTCACGGCCTGAAGCCTGCTTCACCGCTGTCCGGCGGGCAGTCTTCTGGCACTACTTCTTCTCCACTATCTCCGCGACCGGGCCATCCACATCCTCAATGTGCAGGCGGATATTCTTGCGCCCTTCAATCCCCGACTCCGGTAGTTCAAACCGCGCCCCCACCATGCGATCCACGGTCTGATGCGGCGCGACCCGATCCCGGATGCTGAGCACGTCGGTATACTTCGGCCCGATCAGCTTTTCATACTTGAACACGTTGTCCACATCGGGTTTCGAGACAGACGTGCCTTCCACCACTTCACCCGCCATCGGATCCAGTCGCATCTTCACCGCCTTCACGACAAACGGTACGTCCGACGGATTCGTGACCCGAAAATCGACGACCACCAGCGACGCGTTGGGATTCAGCGCCAGCACCCGCACTTTGAGGATTTCACCCTGAAGTTCGAGATGCGCCCCCTTGGTCAGGAACAGAAAGCCGAAGATGCCGGCGCACACCACCGCCAGCCCCATCAAAAGAAAAGTCCAGAATTGCTTGGTCACGGGTCAGTCGCCCAGCAGTCTTCCGTATGGCTGCAAGCTGCTCACGTTATCGCAAACCGCTTTGATCGCGGCGGTGAGAGGAATCGCCAGGAGCAGGCCGATCCCTCCCCACAGCATGCCCCAGAACATCAGTGCGACGGTCACCACCAGCGGATTCAAGTGCACCCGCGAGCCCACGAACTTCGGGTAAAACAAGTTCAGAGCGAGCAGGTGCAGCATCGCCACGCTGACGGCGAGAAACAGGTAGAGAGTGGGCCGTGCCGTCGGCAGCGCGGCGATCATCGGAGGCGCCATGGCCAAAGGCAGGCCGATGTAGGGAACCAGGCTCAAGAACCCGCTGACCGGCGCCACTACCAGCCAGTACGGCAGCCCTACCGCGGCAAACAGCATCGCGCTGGCCACGCTGAGCAGCAGACCGAGCAGAAAGTTGCCGATGACGTAGGCGCGCACCATGTCGCCGACCCCCGCCCAGGCGTGCGACGCTGCGACGCGATTTTCCCCTTCGAACAAAAACAGGTAACTGGAGCGGAGGTGGTCCCGCCAGCTCAGCAGGAAATACACCAGGAACGGCACGAAGGACGCCATCAGAAGCACACTATAAAAGGAGCTCAGGTAGGAGGTTATATAGTCGACCAGCGACGTGGGTTCGGGACGCACCCGCACCTCCTGAATAGCGGGAGCCGGCGGAGGCGTCACGGGCCTCCGTTTGCCTCGAACAGCCGCCGCGTTGGGCGCTTCCTGAGGGGGCTGATTCGTCTGGAGGCGTTTCGGTACCAGGGTTCGATAGATGCCCTCCTGAACTCTCTCGGTCCGGGTCGCGAGGTCGTCCACCAACTGGTTGATGCGCTCGCTGTAGGCCGGAAGATCGTCCAGCATCGCCAAGGATTGGGTATACAGTCCGACGCCCGCCAGGTACAGGAACATCAGGCTGATACTGCACACCACAAAGCTGGCCAGGCTGCGCGGCAGGCGCAGCTTCATGAAGAATTCAACCATCGGATCGAGCAGGAAGCCGATCATCGACGCGATGATCACCGTGATGAAGAATACGCGCCCGTAATACAGCATCGCAATGGCCGCACCGAGCGCAAGAATCCGGACACCCAGTTGGGTGGATTTCTCCGTCGAAGGCGTAGAAACCATCACCTGCTATCACTATAATTGGACAGGCCGTGGAATACCACTCTAAAGCAGCGAAAGGTCGCATTCTCGCGCTCGACCTGGGTAAAAAACGCATCGGGCTTGCCTTGAGCGATCCGCTGGGGATTACGGCGCAGGGGCTCCCGACTCTGGAGCGCACCAACATACGCGAGGACCTCGCCGCGCTCCAGCACCTGGTGACCGAGCACCAAGTGGAGCTGATCCTGATGGGAAATCCCCTGCACATGAGCGGACGCGAGGGCCGGCAAGCTGTCTACACGCAGGAATTCGCCGGGCGTCTGGCGGAACGGACCAAACTGGAAATCAAGTTTTGGGACGAAAGAATGACGACCGTGGAGGCGCAACGCGTTCTGCGCCAGAGCGGCATCAGCATCGAGAAACGGGCCCGCGCGGTGGACCGGATGGCGGCCGTGATTTTGCTCGCGAGTTACCTCGATTCGGAGGCGGGGGCTTGCTAAAGAAGCGTATTCTCGTACCCCTCGCATTGGCGGGAGTGCTGGCGGCCGCCCTGCTCCTTTCCCTCACCGAGTCGTATCGCGGATTCCAGGACGAAACCTTCATCCGGATGGAAAGAGGCACAGGCACGATTGGCATCGGACGCGCACTCGAGCAGGCCGGCGTGATCCGATCCGCCTGGCTGTTTTGGATCGAACGAGCGCTCCGTCCGGCGGCCAAGCTCCAGGCCGGTGAATATCGCTTCACCCGGCCCGCGACGGTGGGCGAAATCTTCGACCGGCTGGCGAAAGGCGACGTCTATTACTTCGATTTTACGGTGCCTGAGGGCAGCAACATGTTCGATATCGCGTCCGCATTGGAAGCCGCGGGCGCAATGCCCGCCGAGGACTTCATACGCGCGGCCGCGGATACCAAGCCGATCCGCGACTTGGCGCCGGATGCGAAAACACTGGAGGGGTATTTGTTCCCGGCGACCTACCACTTGTCGCATTGGATCACGGCGGCGGATCTTTGCCGGCAGATGACGGATCAGTTCCGAAGGCAATGGAAGAAACTTGGAAAATCCGCGAACGTGATTCAAACCGTCACGCTGGCTTCCTTGGTCGAAAAGGAAACCGGTGTGGCGAACGAGCGCCCCTTGATAGCCGGTGTGTTCGCGAATCGTCTGCGCAAAGGTATGCGGCTCGACTGCGACCCTACCACCATCTACGCGGCGTTGCTGGAGAATCGATATCGCAAGGCCATTCACCGATCCGACCTTGCCAGCCAAAATCCCTACAATACCTACCAACACGCGGGTCTGCCGCCGGGCCCGATCGCGAATCCCGGGGCGGCCGCTCTCATGGCGGCGCTCGATCCGGCCGAAACGGAATACCTCTATTTTGTCGCCAAGCCCGGCGGCGGGGGTCACCAGTTCTCCACCACGTTGGCCGCGCACCAGCGGGCGACCAAGGAGTATCGCCATGGCCAGAAGAAGCGGAAAGCGGGCTGAGCTGGCCGCCTGGCTGGACCGCAGGCAACCCCTTCTGATTGGCGAAGCTGATTTTGACGAACTGTTCCGCTCCCTTGCTCCCATCTCCGAAAGCTACCTCCGAAGATTGCTCCGCGAATCCAGCGCCGCCCTGGCGCCGATGGTCGCGGGAGTGCGTCAGGGTAACTTCGAAGAACTCGAAGCCAGCCTTCTGGCGTTGCTCCACGAATATGAGAAAAGTGATGCAGCTCGAAGGCGAGCCGTGCGGCGCTTAGTGATCGTGGCCAAAGATCACGCCCGCTGGGCGAGCCTGAAACATCGGGAGAAAGAAGAAATGATGCTATGGATGCTCACCTGGCTCGAAAACCCGCCCGTCTTCCCACAATGGGTGAACTTGCGCCGTGCAAATCTCTGATTCGGTTGCGCTCCGTGGGGCAGCCAGTCCTGGCGGCGAGCCGGCCTCCAGGCCGGCTTTCTTGTCACGATGCGGTAGAAAAAAGCCGGCAGTCTCCTAATATTCGGGTCAATTGGTTGCAGCTATGCCGCTCTGCGGGGCAAGCTGTGTGCCTGCAAGCCGGCTTTCTTTGCTGAAGAGAGCCCGGCTGAACGTCCCGCCGAATCATCAATTCATTTCCCCGCCGTGAGCCGGCCGTTCAAAGCCTGAAACCGCGCATCCGAGCGCACGCTGTCCAAGCGGGGCTCGAAATCGTTCCAAAGAACGGTTTGCTGCTCATCGTACGCCTTGGTGAGCCGTTCGAAACCGCGATCCTTACACAAGCGCGATCGCCGTATCCCCACCGGGAACAGCCTCCGCCTTGGATCACTCTATCCAAAACCTTGAAGATTTCCCCCCAAGAGCGTATTGCGGGATTGGAAGCTCGCCAAGGTCTGGCTCAGCCGGGAGATGGGGGCGACGGAGCCAAGACACTCACAGCGCCGACACCGAACCCGCGCGCGTTAGCAAGCGGGCATGTGGTCTTTGTCAGCTAGTGCAACCGGGCCAGCTCCTGGGCGTACAGTGGATTGCTGGGAAACTCCTTGGCGAGGCCTTGCAACAATTCCTTGGCCCGGCCCAGGTTCTTGTCCCGAAGCGCCGCTACCGCCAGCAACACGCGTGCATACGGGAGCAAGTAGTGCCCTCGTTCGGCCGTGAGGTTCAGGTTTTCGATGCCGCGATCTTTGTCGGTTTGGGCTCCACCCACACGAAGCAGCCAGCGCACTGGTGCGGACCTCAAGCTCAACAGATAGTTTTCGATTCCAATGGCCAGGTAGGCGTCGGAAAACGCGGGGTCGATCGAGATCAGCTTTTCCGCCACCGTTCGGCCGCTCTTCACTTCACTCAGCGAGGCCAGGTAGCGCTTTTCGACCAGGCCCAGATAGTCCGCATGTAGCCCATGCCGCATCAGGGCCGCAAACAGTGCGTTCTGGTTCTGCGGCTCGCGTTCCAGTGTGCGGTCCCCGAGTTTCTGACTTTGTTCCAGGGCCTTTTCGAAGTCTTGCTTCAACACCGGATCGGGACTGGGTTTCCGGCGCGCGAGAAAGGCATCATCGTGCAAGAAGAACTCCGATTGCAGGATGTGCAGACGATCGAATTCCGAGAATAGGTACGCCGCTGCGTCCGAAACCGGCGCCATGGGATCGTCCGGATGCTGCTTTCCCCAATCGTGAAAGGTTAGGTGAGCTTGATCGAACTGCAGATTGTACATCTGCCGGTAGCCCGTATCGAGGGCCGTGGTTTGGGCCTGAACGGCGACGGCCGCAACCGCCAGCAGAAGGATTACCGCGCTCACGCGGTCTTCTTTTCCCAGGGGCGCACGGGCGGGCCGCTGTCTCGATCCTTGACACGATCGTAGAGGTGCTCGTCCGAGGTTGTGCCGAGTGAAGTGTTGTACAGACTGGTCAAGCCCAGGCCCTCGCGCAGATCTTCGTCGAAGGCGTGGAGGGTCCGCAGATGAGATGCCAGGGCCGGTTCTTCGCGCCCGGAAGGAGTGCGCAGAAACATCTGGTAGCCGCGGCTGACCAGTGTGCCGATTTCGTCGCCGATTCGTACGCCCGTCTTGCCGATCTTCACGTTGCCGTCGCCCAAGTCTTCCAGGCTCGCTCCACAGCCGCCACGGGTCACCAGGGCGCGGCCGGCGGACTCCAGCT
>JBGPHB010000034.1:0-12171 GCA_041484155.1 Bryobacteraceae bacterium | reverse complement strand
GACCGTGAGGGAGCGGGCCGAGGAAACAATTTTTCACAGCTTCTTACGGTGCGGTTTGAACGAGTTTCTCCAGCGTTTTGAACCAAGCGGGAGAATTCGCATTTGCGTCCTGAGATCAGGTGGAACCCAGGCGTGACAAATTACCTCCTTTATGGACACTTTTAGAAAGTTCTGCCTCAGTCCAGGCCCAGAAGGTAAAGCCCTCCTCCAAGGAATTCAACAACTTATCACGCCGCCAAGTCTGCCTACAGGGATTTCAAACTTGGGGGCCTCATGTTGCGAGCGGCCATCTACACTCCCTCCACCGGCACCAAAGACCAAGCAGGGTTGTGTCGAGGGCGGTTCTCGCAGCTTTAGTGTTCTAAAAGCACCGTTAGGACAAGACCAAAGCCTTGGGATCACCGTTCGGTTGATGTAAACTAACAGCCTGGCAGCAAAGTTAAAATGACGCGGAAAGGAAGGATAATCTCTTGAAACGCCACTACATACTACGGGGAGAGCGCATCGAACTTGAAGAGCAGGAAACTTTTGTAGCGATCAAGCTGCAAAGCCGCCGAATGCTTCCCTCGGAGATCGCCGACGCTTTCGGGGAGGTCGCGCCACACCAGCGGGTGATCCCGGAGACAGCAGGTTGGGCGGCCTTCTCGAGAGCAGGTTGGATTCTTGTTCATCCAAATACACTCGTAACTCGAGCGCTTGACACCCGGACTGGGCTCAAAGGGGCGACATCCATCCAGCGGATCTTCCTTGACCAGAGCGGCCGCCTCTATCTGGGGTCAGATCGTCTTACTGTGCGATTGCGAGCGGGCGTAGAGCGACACAATGCTCTGGCCTTATTGGATTCCGCGGGTCTGAGTGTGGTTCACGAACTCCGGTTTGCCCTGGGCCTGTTCCAAGTGCGCGTGAAGCCGGGTAAGGACTTCCTGGACCTTGCGCAGGCCCTGGCTGACAATGCGGAATTCTCCTACGCAGAACCGCACTTCCTTGAATACATTCCACCGCGATTCGTACCGGGGGACCCCGATTTCGGGAAACAATGGCACCTGAAGAATACCGGCCAGGCCGGCAACGAAGGCTACGCCGGTGTTCCCGGCGCCGACATTAGCGCGGAACAAGCCTGGGACACGACTCGCGGGGGCGGCGTACGGGTCGCAATTGTGGACATTGGATTTGATCTTACGCATCCGGACTTGGTGGCCGCAGTAGATGGTCATTCCGGCTTCTTCCAGGAAGATGCGAACGGCGACGACGTCTTCCTTCAGCTCTCCCCGAACTATCCGGTCCGCGATCACGGGACCTTTTGCGCCGGGATGGCGCTTGCGCGTGCCTCAAACAATCAAGGTGGATGCGGTGTCGCAAACCAGTCTGGGTTTGTTGCCGTAGCATGTCTCACGGACCAAGTCGGATCGCAAGCAACTCTGGCGCGGGCAATCGCTTATGCCGCCGACCCGAGCCATGAGGTCCCCACCGCTCGCGCTCAAGATGGTGCCGACGTCATCTCCTGTAGCTTGGGACCGAACAACCAAGCCTGGACGATGACGCAGGTTCTGAAAGACGCGATCGACTTTGCCGTCTCTTCGGGGCGCGGCGGGCTGGGTGTACCCGTCTTTTGGGCCGTCCAAAACGCCGCGGCCGATATCTCCCGGGATCAGGTCAGCTCCTATGCCAATACGATCGCCGTAGGCAGCTCGACGCGCCTGGATCTGGTGGGCGACGGCGCGCACGGCCCGTAACTCGATTTTCTGGCAACGGGCGAGGATGTTCATAGCACGATCAAGAACGCCCAATACAACGACTACAGTGGAACCAGCTTTGCCGCTCCCACGGCCGCCGGTGTCGGCGCGCTCGTGTTATCGGCCCAGCGCACGCTCACGTGGCAACAGGTCCGGGACATTCTCCGCGCAACCTGCGACAAGATCGGCGGCGTGGTTTACGACAACAGAGGGCACAACAATCAATACGGATTTGGCCGCGTCAACGCCCATAAGGCTGTTCAGCAGGCTGTGACCACACTTGACCACACATAGGCAGGAATTCAGCGAGCGGCAACCAAAGGACGGCTAGCGAGCTGTATTCGCTGAGCGATTTCGCGGAGCGTCGCATCGAACACGAGTGGAGGGGGGATTTCCACGCCGAATTGTTCACGGATGGCCGCCAACAATTGCGTGGCCGCAAGGGAATCGCCGCCCAATTCGATAAAGTTATCGTGAACTCCAGCTTGCGCGACCTTCAGTAATTCGGACCACAGACCGGCCAAAACTCTCTCCATGGGCGTTTCAGATAAAGGACCCTTGGTCGCTGTGTGTTCTGGCAGGGCGTCCCGGTCGATTTTTCCGGCGTCGGTTCGCGGTAGTTGCTTGAGTATCGCAAACTCCGATGGAATCATGTAACCGGGCAATCGATCGGCGAGGAACTTTTTGACTTCAGGGACATTCGGAGGAACGGAGCCGTCGCCCGCCAGATAAGCCACCAGGCGCCTCCGGTCGTCGCTACCCCGAGCGGTGACGGCGGCTTCGGACACCGAGGGGTGTCCCAACAAGGCTGCCTCAATTTCCCCGAGCTGGATCCGGTATCCGCGGATCTTCACCTGATGGTCCTCACGGCCTAGGAATTCAATCTCACCGTCCGGCAAATATCGGCCCAGGTCGCCGGTTCGGCACATTCGTTCACCCGCCAATTGGCCGAAGGGATTGGCCACGAAACGCTCGGCGGTGAGATCCGGCCTGTTCAGATACCCGCGAGCTAAGTGTGGGGCAGCGACGCAGATCTCTCCAGGCTCGCCGGCGGAAACCAAATTCAAACCGCGATCAAGAACGTAGACCTTGGTGTTCGCCACCGGCCTCCCGATCGAAATGGAGCCGGAGCGGGACGACGAGTCGATCACGCCCAACGTGGCGGTCGTGCCAATTTCCGTGCTGCCGTAGACGTTGATCAACAGCGTTTGAGGGAGCCTCCGGCGAAAGCTATCGATGAGATCGGGCGTAAGCGCGTCTCCCGTGATCGTTACGGCGCGAAGCGACGCGAGGGAGCAGCCCCCTTTTTCGTGAACGCGAAGAACCTGCCGAAGCAGGTAGGGAACCATGAAGACGCTGGTCACCTGGTTTGACTCCAACAGGTTCACGAATCGCCGCACGTCTTTTACGTCTTCATCCCCCATCACCACAACCGGCGCGCCGAGGACGAGAGGGAACATCAGCCTCGATGCCGAAATGCCAGACGAAAGCGAAGAATTCAGGCAGCAAACATCGGAGGATTGAATATCCGGCAGCGGAGCCGAGATCAGGCGGCTAGTCATGCTGCGGTGGACCTCGACGGCGCCTTTTGGCTTACCGGTCGAGCCGGACGTGTAGATGACGTAGGCTGCGTTGTCCAGAGACACACGCGGGAAGACGTGAGTGGCGCGGCGCCGGGCGATCTCAGCAGAGATGGCGTCCAGGAAACGAAACTCCGTGGTGACGCCGAATACCTTCTCACGAAGTTCGCCGTTCGTAACGATCAGGACCAGGCCGGCGTCGCGGGCCATCTCCCGCAAACGTTGCGGCGGATAGCCAGGGTCTAAGTACACGTAGGCGCCGCCAGCTTTGAGGATTCCGATGAGCGCCGCGACGGCGAGGATGGATCGCTCCAAACAGAGGCCGACAAATGTTTCCGGTCCAACGCCAAGCTCCGTCAGGCACTCGGCAAACTGGTTGGACCAGAGGTCCAACTCGGCGAAGGTCAGCCGTTCATCCACGCCGATTAGCGCGATGTCGCCTGGCGTCTTCGCCGCTTGCTGGGTGAAGAGCTCATGAATGCAGCCCTGCGGATATCCTTGTTTCGTGTCGTTCCAGTCGTAGAGAATCCGGCGGCGCTCCGGCGGTATGGATGTCATCAGGATCCATTTCCCGTAAGCGGATTGGAGCCGGAGTGTGCGGTTGAATCTGCTCTCAACCGCTCAAAAACTCCGGGCATAAGCGCGTAGGCGGCGGCAAGGGCCGAGCAAAGCTGCCGGTCGACAAGGTTCACGGTCCAGCACAGAACGAAGTCGCCCATGGCGATCCATCGCGCATGGAGCCGAAGGGACGGGCGCATGGCGACTCTCCGCCCGGCTAAGAGCCCCAGCCTTGGAGGCACCCGACGGGATCTGCGCTCCTAATAATACTATTGGCCTCCGCGAGCTCATACAGGTCGTAAACTTCCAGGTGGCTAAGATCAGCCGGCACGGGATCCTGTTCTTTCGGGATTGTCTTGGGGTTCTGGTTCGTTACAGCCAGATCGAGCTGGGGATGCCCCGTGTATTTGAGCATGCTATTGAAGAAGCGGAGGTGGTTGGCAGGCTCCATCTCTTCGGCAGACGCGTAGAAATGAAGATTCAACAACCCCACTTCTCTCGGCGCCACGCTCACGGTAGTCCCGTCCGGTTTCTGGAGCGTGATGGCGGTCGACACGCCGTCATACGTGAACACATGTGCACCGGCCATCTCCCGGGGCCTCACGTCGAAAGTGGACGCTGTGTCAGAACTCGTCGTGTCGTAGGGAGGATGGTTCGCCGGAAACTTCATGAGCCGGAATCGCCGGACTGAAGTCGGATACGGAATATCGATCTGCCAGGGTGTGTTCGCGGTGTTCACCGCCAATCCTTTCGTCGAATTTTCATCAAACAAGGCAACGTCTGCTGCCTTGTCCGGCTTGCCGGCCCGACTGGCCCCGGTCCGCGTAAGCTGAAGAACGTAATTCCCCTGCATGTCGATCAGGCTTGGCAAGCCACCTACATTAGTACTCAACCTGACTACATGTGAGTTATTCGTGTTGGGAATGTAAATCCGAATCCCGTCCTTGGGCTTCGTCTTGTCCTGCCAGAACAGCATCAGGCCATGGCAAATCAGGTTGACTCGCGGCAGGCGTATTGGTTCTGGGGTGGAAGCCTTGGGCATTTGATGGCAAGCGGTCGAACCGACTGCTGCCAGGCCGAGTGTCTTGAGCAGTTCGCGTCTGGGGACTCTTATATCCATATCTGCCTCTCTTTCTCCTAAGTGATTACGCCACGACGCAAGACCGTGGCGGCCGTTTCGTTGGTCTGGCGTGAAGGGTCACCGACCGCGGTGGCGCTCCTCAAATACTCTACCTGCGAAAAAGATCGAACGCAGCCCAGTAGTACGGGTGCGCAAACGCTGGCTGCTCACGGAGCTGACGAATGGAAGACGACAAGGCCTCCTCTGCGGATGCTCCCTCCGCAACTGCTCTATAGAATCTTTCCACGAGTGCGCTCGTTGCATGCGAATCGACATCCCATCGCGACGCGATCACTTCCGGTACTCCAGTCAACAGGAACCCCCGGGCCATTGCGGAGGATGGATCGCTATCTTCACTTGCAGTGCGGCCGGTGGAGCAAGCCGCGAGCATCACCAGCCGACAGTGACGCAGCGACTTTGACGGAATTTGCGATGCCCACAGCACGCGGTCCTCGTCTTCCGCTTTGCCGGGCGCCAGGACCAGTGCGGCGTCTCCGGCCGTAACCAAGGCGTGTCCCGAAAAGTGAAAGATGCTTGCGCCAGAGAGCGCGCTCAAAAGGCTGGAAACCGTCGCATTTTTGTCCTGAAGGAGGACGTAATCGGGGAGGACGCCGGTGACAGCCCGCATGTCCGCTTCCACATCGGGAAGGGAAGGGAATACCGTCTGAAACACCTGCGAGGCCTTGCCGTAACTCGTGGCGACCACGTGCGGATTCCTCGGAAGACCGGCCGGCGCAGGCTCCGAGGCGCCAGCCAAAGGCGGCGAATAGACCAGCCGGTACCGGTTAGCCAGCCACTGTCCATCTGCGGAAACCAGCGCAGCGAAGGGAATAGGCGCAAAGGTGTCGTCCGCCGCAATGTACAGCGTCTTGTCCCGATCGAGTTGACGCTCAATGGGAGCGAAGATCTGGGCATACAGATGTTGTGCCACCACGCGAATACGGCTTTCGGGCTCGGCTCGGTCTGCCAGCGCGCGACGAAAGCTCAGAGCCAGGCGCTGCAATCGAGCGCTGGAAATGGGAAGGTGCTCAGCGTGAATGCCGCTCGCATCTGAAATCCAGACCACTGGTCCGGACGGAAGGTCCACGTAGAGCAGACGGGCCGAGCCGGTCGCTGCCGCCGGAATGGTGCGAAAACAGGGATTGTAAGTGGTCCAGAGCCGCCAGGATTCCTCAGCATCACCACGCTGCAAAGCGCGATCCGCCAAAAGGTTTACCGCTTGCGACACCTCTCTCGCGAGTACCGTGGGATCGCCCGCGCCCGAAGCAGCCGCATGTGCGGAAGCACCTAGCGCGAGAATACGGCGCAAGGGCTCTTCGCCGTCCTCGATGCGGCCAGCCAGCGTGAGCAGCTCAGACTTTACTTTCCAGAAAAGGGCCTCCACGGCCTGATTCTGGATGGAATTCAGCTTCGACTCCATACGATCGATCCGCTCGAGACCGTTCGCTACCTGACTTTGCTGCCCTTCAAGACGTGCTCGGGAGAGTTCTGCATAGGATCCGTAGAGCGTCGATGCGGGAGACTCTGGGAGCCCACGCAAGGCCCGCTCGGACAGATCGAATTGGCGGCTAGCCTCCAGGACCCGCCCATCCTCAATCAGCACGTCTGCATAACGGGAGCGTACCATCGCTTCTACGAAGCGGTCCGGCCGAAGCACCGCCAACTGCACGGCCTCATTAAGAAGCGCCGCTGAAGCGCGAAGGTGCCGCAAGCCTGCCGTCGACATTCCCATCTCGTAATAGAACTGAAAGGCGTGGGTGGGCGTACCAGCGCCGGACCAGTAACGCTGCAACCCTTCCGTATCCAACTTGAGTGCTTCCCTATAGGATCCAATCGTGCGGAGCGCCTCACCTCGAAACACGATACTGCGGAGTGTCAGGCTCTGAAAACCGGCCTCTTCCGCGCGTTCCTGAGCATCTAGCGTCGCTCGATATACTGCATCCGTGCGATTCTGCATCTGCATGCATGCGGCCAAGGTGAGATGCAGCTGCGCTTCGAGCCAAAGGTAACCGCTGCTGTGAGCCCCGGGCAGTGCGGCACGAGCCGCCGCCAAACACTTCTGCGGCTGGGAGAGACGCTGACGGCCATAAGCTGCTTCGAAGGTTGCAAAGATGGCTCCCGGCGCATTTCCGGCCTTACGAAAGGCCTTGACGGCTTCTTCGGCGTGCGCTTCTCCTTGGCTGGACTCACCCGCGGTATACGCCTTCGCTGCGCTCTCGAGCCTGTCCATGGCGGCCTGACTTGCACGAGACCGGCTGACCGAAAGGAAGTCTCGCATCCAGGGATCATTATGGTTTCGCGCCAGATCGTCGGCGATCGCGGTTGCATCCAGCAAAGGCGTGGAACGGAATCCCACGGCGGCCAGCGCGGTGATCGCGTCTTCACTGCTCCGCGGTCTTTGTGACCGGCTTGCCTGCTGATCGATCAACGCCTTCAGCTTCTTCACGTGCTCTCGTGCCTCATCCGCCCATCCACCGGAGGGCTCCGTCCGGAGCAGCTCGTTCCAGTCCTCCAGCGCCATCCGTGGCGCAGGCTGGCGCTCATAGGCAAGAGCGCGATTGAAGCGAAGGACGGTGTCCGATGGGACCGCTTTGATGGCCGTGGTCAGATACTCAATCGCCTGTGCGATGTCTTGCGGACGTGACTCGATCTCGGCGCGCTGCAGGTAGGCAATACCGAGATCGCCTAGGATCGCCGCGCTGTCCGGTTGCGCGTCTTGTGCTCGCCGTAGCGATTCGATGGCGGACGCGTAACGCCATTGAAGCAACTCGGCGCGGGCGTTGGCTCGCAGCCACGCCGGGTCATCGGACCGCTGCCCGAGTTTGGGCGCGATCATCCGTTGGGCGTCCAACAGCGGCAGAACCGGCGCCGGTTGGGCGCCCCGCTCCGCGCGCAGCGGCGCGTGCTTTGCTCCGGCAATTCGCAACTCGAAGGGCCGTTGTTCGCCATACGCTTGCGCGATCAGATCGAACGCAGCTTTGGGGGAATTCTTAAACGAGGTCCACCATATCCCCCCGGTCATGAGCACAACGGCGGCCGCTGCCGCCCACACGTACCTCGCAGCCTGGGGACGTTTGGAGCCGCCCGCTGGCGCAGCCAGCTCCTTGCCAATCCGGGCAAGCATTTCCCGTTTCCATCCAACCGTATTGCTCCGCAGCAACACTGTTTCCTGCCCAGGCCCACGCTGCACCTCGGACATGTCCGCCAGAAGCGTACCGCAAGCCGGGCAATCAGAGGCGTGATCCAGCATACCCCCGGCTTTTTCGCCCGTCTGCAAGCCGGCTTCGTACAGACCCCAGTCCTGCAAAGACGGACAGCCAGAGCCTGGCGGGGCCGGACCTCCCGCCGTCAAGCGAGAAGACCGCAACGGATTGATCTCATCCTCTGGTCGACGTTCCAAATCTCTTACCCACCTGTCAAAACGTCACTCGCTGCCAATTCCCTGTGTATGTTCTATGGTTTGCCGAATGACTTTCGTGATTCTGTGGAGTACTCCCTCCACGCCCTTGGGACTTAGCCCAATCCCCGGCAGCTCGGCGATGGCCTGCGCGGTCATTCCCTGACGATAATAGAGACGGAAAATATTGCGGTCGCGGGCGCCGCTCTCGGTCTGGGTGTGGCCCCATAGAAGCTCATCGATCTTGGCGAGCGTAAGATGCCGCTCGATGTCATCGCCAGGCGCCGCGACATCTCCTACTTCATCCAAGCTCGCGGTCCGCCAAGCCCCCCGTTTCGCCGCCGAACGCTTGCGGAAGAAATCGTGCGCAAGATTCGTAGCGATCACCTTCAGGTACCCAAAGACCGCCTCGGGCCGCGACTCTTTAAAACTGGTTAGAATCCGTGCGGAGTCCGCGCAGAGTCTTAAGTAGATCTCCTGTACGATGTCGTCAATCTCGTCCGACGATCCTTGTCCCCAGCGGTTCGAAACGCGGCTGGCTGCCGCCGTCAGAACTGAATGGTAACGCCGCATAAACTCCTCCCACGCAGCGCTTGAATGGGGGAGCCCACAAGCCCCAAGTAGTTGATGTGGCGACAGATCTGACCAATCCACGCAATCATTATAGAGGTTTGTGGTCTCAGGTATCGGGGGCGCCGTGGCACGGCGAGCCACGCCGCGGTTCTCGGCCGCGTCTTGTTCTTGCCCCAGGCAGGCGTGGCTAGCGCAGATACCGCTCGTGTTCACGTCAGTCGACCAGCCTACTCATCGACACTTAGAAACTCGCTCATTTCACTGGCAAGCCGGACCGGAAAATCGGAATACCTGGGCTTGTCGAAGTAGTCGGAAACCTTCCGGTCCGGCTGCGCCAGGAGGCGGGCGATCACCAGTTGCAAATCCTCCACCAGATGACCCACAGCCTCCGGAGGAAACCGGTCTTTCGCGTATTGCACCGAAAACGACATCCCGTCGCTATCGTCCTTGATGTACACGCCCAGGCTGGAAAACCTCCCAGACAGAGATTCGGGCAACTGGCTCCTGCGTATGACTAGTCCGTGCGATGGCTCCGCCTGCTCCCACGTTTCGTCAGCCCGGTGATAGTCCAGCAGAACCCGAGTGTCGGCGTAGCGTGGCCAGCGGTTCAATCGATGCCACAGATACGCCAGCGGCATCTCCTGGTGATCGTAGCCCTCCAGCACCTTCGTCCGAACCTGGTGCAATAACTCCACACCTGAGGGAGCCGCGCTGAAATCAAGGCCGATCAGGTGGGAATGCATAAAGTAGCCGATCGTTTTCTGAACATCCGCGCGACGGCGGTTGGAGAAGTGTCCCCACAGAGCCAGTTGGGGCTTTCGAGTGTAGGAATGCAGTACGACCGCATAGGCGGCGAGGAAAAAAGTGTTCAAGGTGACTCGGGACTGCCGCGCAAACTTGCGGATTTCCTGGCAAGTGTGAGCCTCCAGCGTGCCTCGCACCGCTCCAAAAGATGGTCTCCCGTGCCGCGGCGCGGGCGCAGCAAACGGGAGCTCTCTTGGGGCGATTCTTGCCGAACCGAAGTGGGCCCATTGTTTCCTCCAATACTCCGTCGCTTCGTCAAAATACGTCGTTGCCATCGCCTGGTTCTGCCACAGCCCGTAGTCGGGATACTGGAGACCCGGCTCAGATAACGGATACTCTGTGCCGCCACAGAAGTACTTATAGAGAAGCGCCAACTCGGTTCGAAGAAGGCGCATGGACCAGGCGTCCGCCACCGCGTGATCGACAAGGATGATTAGGAGATGCTCCTGCGGGCCGCGTTTCACCAGAGTGGCACGAACGAGGGGCGGTTTCTCATAGTCGAATTGACCGCCAACGTCCTCATGCAGCGTCTCTTGAATCCCGTCGGCGGTTGCAGGAGCGCTCAAACCAGCAAGGTCGACACCTCTTATTTCTACGCGGACACTTTCGGAAATGGACTGTCTATAGAAACCCGGTTTGTAGATTCCATGACCGAACGCCAGCAATCTCGCTTGTCTCTCTGGAATCGACAGCTCTGGAGCGGGGAAGAATCGTGCCCGAAGTGCCGCATGGCGGCGCACGACCTCGTCGAGCGAGCGTTGGAGAGCGTCGCGGTTCAGGCATCCGCGAAGTGTCAGTACTGTTGGAATAACCGACGAAGGAGGAGAGCCTGACTGTTGCCGCATCCACTCCCGCGAAAGCAGCAGCTGCTCCTGATTCAGGCACAGCGGCCCGCCGGCTGCGCGGCCTGTAGTACTCGTGGGATTCAAGAGATCACATCCGTCCGGCCAAGTATTTCGCCCGTGCCCTGCCAGAAACCGCAGCCGAGCGCGTGGCTCTACCCTAGAGAACGAGAAGAATCGATCTTATCCTACTGGGCGCCACTGGCATCCCTGTATGGAGAATCCAAGGGAGCAGGAGAACCGCGAGAGGTTACGTACTAGTGAGTGGAATGAAAACCAGGAGCAGACGATGACGATGTACGCTGTGGCCCCCTCGGAAGATCCCACGGGCAACAAGTTCCTCGACCTCCCGGCTCCGGACGAGCTCCGGGCCGCAGACGACTCCTTTATTACCACGCTGCATTCTGGCGCCAGGGTTGGGTGCTACGAGATTCTTGCCTCCATTGGAGCGGGAGGTATGGGCGATGTGTATCGTGCGCGGGACACGAAGCTCGGCCGAAACGTCGCGATCAAGGTCCTGCGCAGAGCGTTCGCTGATCCGGCTGGACGTATCGCGCGCTTCGACCGTGAAGCGCAGGTTCTCGCCGCGCTCAACCATTCGAACATCGCGGCCATTTACGGTCAGGAAGGCAGGGCTTTGGTGATGGAGCTTGTGGAAGGGTCAACGCTCGCCCAGAAGATTCAGGAAGGGCCAATCCCCCTGAAGGAGGCGCTGCAAATCGCCCGCCAAATTGTGGACGCGCTCGAGTACGCTCACGAGAAAGGTATCGTTCATCGCGATCTTAAGCCTGCGAACATCAAGCTTACGCCCAACGGTACCGTCAAGGTGCTCGACTTCGGGCTGGCCACGCTAGGAAGTAATTCCGGTGGGGATTCCGCCGACTCGACCTCGCCGACCCTCACGATGGCCGTCCCGATCAACGGAAGGATGCTTGGCACGGTTGCTTACATGGCTCCGGAACAAGCTCGAGGAAAATCTGTCGATAAGCGTGCCGACATTTGGGCATTCGGAGTAGTGCTGTATGAAATGTTGACAGGTACGCGGCCTTTCGGGGGCGAGACCGTCCCCGATACGCTTGCCGCGGTACTCACCAGGGACCTGTCCCTGGATCTCGTCCCCGTGCCAGTGCGGAGGCTGCTCCGGCGGTGTCTGGACAAAGATCCGAGGCAGCGCCTCCGTGACATCGGCGACGTTCGTTTCCTCATGGACGAGGTCCCTCTTGAGTCCGCCGCTCGCAGCCCGCGCTGGCTGCCCTGGGCAGTTTTGGGTGTCGTGCTGGCCGCGTGCGCGACGGGTCTTCTCCTGCTCTGGTTGCACATCGACAGTTAGTTGGCGTCCAGATCGATCTAAGCTCAAACTCCGATGTGGCCGATTAGAAAATTCGTGCCTCTCGGACTGCTTTGACCTGACGGACGGTCGCGGTCGAGATCACGCTGCGTCGCGAGTCACGCGAGAGCCGCAGTGGTTGCAGAACTTGCTCAGCGAGCCCTGCTGCGTCCCGCAACCTTGGCAGCGCACTCTGGGCGAGACGTCCGTTTGACAGTACGGACATTTGGTCGCTCT
>JBGPHB010000033.1:0-12174 GCA_041484155.1 Bryobacteraceae bacterium | reverse complement strand
CTTCCAAGTGTCCTGCGCGAAAATCGCCCATTGCGATTTTCCCAAACGCGGATTTGAGACTGCCGCGACATTGGCGTTGTCGACCGCTCCCAGAAGAAAACTAGCGTAGGCAAATCCGATGGTGCGTCCACCTACAGTCGCCGTGTTCAGGTACGGAAGAGCCGTTTCGTTGGCCGCGAAGGTGTAGTTCCCGTCGATCCGAGCATCGTTAATGTTCGGATATCCCTCGGTGCGGCCTTCGGCGCCGAATTTATACGTATGGTTTTGCTTCACCCAAGTAACGCTGACGTTTGCCGTGGGCTTGATCATGAGGGAGGTCGTCTGGCCATTCGGCCCCATGTTCACCATGCCGCCGCGACCCGTACACGTTCCCGGCGCTCCGGCCGGACACGTGCCCAGAAAAGTGGGAAAGTTGCGTGGCGTGGTGGGTCCGAGTATGCCCAGATCCTTCACCGGATCGAAATTCAAGACGGGCGCGTTATCGTTGAAAAAGTTGTGCTGGTACCCCACGCCGACGTGCAGCAGCAGCGTTGGCGACAGAGTATGGTCATAGTTCAGCCGCTCAATGTGCGACGTGATAAACGTACCTCGAGCCGCGGTGATCGGAACCGGCAACCCCTCGGACTGGCCCAGCGTCGGAGAGTATTGACTGGTCGTCGAAGTGCGCTGGTAATAAAAGGAAAACTTGGAGCGTGAACCCAGCGAGTGATCCACCTTCACGGTCGGAATGCTGGTCACCCGCTGGCTGGGATACGGAAGAATCAGATTGTTGATCAATCCCGAATTACCAGGCTGTGGAATCTTGGCCTGGATCGCCAACGCGACCTTGTCGAGCTGCCCTGTTGGAATCGTATTATTCAGGAACGGATCGCGGACCACCTGTCCACCCACTGTCTTTTCCGTAAGAGGATTGTAAATTGTTCCTTCGATGATCGGACGGCCCAGCGGGTCGTTACCAAGGTTGCCTGCATTGGGCGGAATCGCCTGGCTGAAATCGCCGTTCCGGTAGGCAACCGTCGGTACCGTCAAAGATTGCGTATTGATGTTCTGAGTCTCGCGGAACTGCTCCCAGGTGAAAAAGAAAAACGTCTTGTCGTGGCCGTTATACACCTTGGGAAGCCATACCGGGCCCCCCAGGGTGAATCCATAGTCATTCCTGCGGGCAACCGGACGAAGCAATCCCTTCGGACTGGTTGTCCAAGGCTGGCCTGCATTCAGCGCCTCGTTCACGAAGTAATCGTAGGCAGATCCATGGAATTGGTTCCCGCCCGACTTCATCGTGAGGTTGAACAGCCCGCCGCCGGCCTGTCCGAACTCAGCGGCATAGTTACTGGTTTGAATCGCAAACTCCTGGATCGCGTCTACGCCAGGCTGGGATTCCTGCGCAGCCCAATTGGCGAAGCCCAGCGTGGCGTCCTGACCTTCGATTCGAAGGCTCTGCGAATTTCCCGGAGCGCCGTTCAGCCGCACGGTATTGTTGGGCGACCAATATGTCCCCGGAATCAGTTGCGTCACTGCGTAGGGGTTGCGGATCCCCGAACTTCCGGCATTCGACGCACCCACGCCAAAAACGGGAAGGCGTTCCAGGTGATCGATGTGATGGCTCAGTTCGCCGCTCTCCGTCTTGAGAAGGGAAACTTCGCTGCTCACCGTGACCGATTCGCTCGTCGCGCCAACTTCAAGGGTAACGTCGATTCGCAGCGTCTCGGCTACCTGGATGGCGATGTTTTGTCGTATGAACTTCTTAAACCCCGGTACAGATACCGAGAGTTCGTAGGCGCCTACCGGCAATTGAGTGAGCGTGTAGTTCCCGGACGCCGTGCTCGCGCCGGGATAGACCGCTCCGGTCTCCACGTTTCTCGCTTCAATAACGGCTTCGGCAACCACCGCGCCCGCCGGATCGCCGACGGTGCCGGTGATCGTACCGCGGTCGCTTTGAGCAAGCGCTGCAACCGCGAACAGAAAGACAACAAGCAGAACTGTGATGGATCGCATGAGACGGCCTCCCCTGAATGCTTCTAAAGACACACAACTTCAACCCCAAGCCAATACGGGTATAAGCATAGCCGCTCCTCTTCGGTTAGTCGATAGAGAAACGCTGATAATGCTTATCAGCGGGATTGATTTCCTAAGAAGGCTCAGGTTTTTGCCAGTTGTGTGGGAGCCCAGGGCCTGCGTCTGGAGTCTCTCTCATTTCCGAACAGAACCCCGCCCTGACGGGCAGGGCTAGCCGGGTGTTGCGAATGCACGACAAGCCCCGCCCGTGAGGGCGGGGTTGTGCAGGCCAGGGCTCTGCATTACGCCGGCCGTTGTAACGCAGGCCCCGGCCTGCATTCTTCTCCTAGAACAACACCTTCAGCCCAAACTGGATCTGGCGCGAAGTACCGACGATCGTAGTAATGGTTCCGGCGTTCCCAGCAACGGCGCCTCCGCCGGCACTCGTGAACGCACCCAGAGCAGGGATGCCGAAGTTAGTGTGGTTCAGGATGTTGAACAGCTCGGCACGAAACTGAACGTTGACGGACTCGATAATCTTTATGTCCTTCAAAACCGCGAAATCGACCGTGGTGTAACCCGGCGCGGTACCGATATTTCGTCCGGCGTTACCGAGCGTACCCGCGGGCTCCAGCGCGAAACAGGCAGGGTTAAACCAGTGGATCCGGCTCTGACCTCCCTTGATGTCGCAGCCTGCGATGTAATTCGGACGCGGCGTAGAGAAGTTATTCGCCAGCAATCCCCGATCGAAACCAGCAGTGATCGAGAAAGGAACCCCCGTGCGGTAAGCCTCAACTCCGGTCACCTGCCAGCCTTCCACGAAGCGATTGCCGCGGAAGGGCAGCCGGTAAAGAGCGCTTAAAGTGAGGTTGTGCCGAATGTCAAAGCTGCACAGTCCCTTATCCACACTGCCGTTATAAGGGTTGGTCCACGACGAAGTTCCGTTGTTGCCACCCAAACCGCCGTAAGTATACGCGCCGTCCACACAACGAGAAAAGGTGTATGAGAAATTTGCCTGAAAACCGTTCGTCAGGCGATGGTTGACGCTGGTCTGCACAGAATTGTACCGGGATGAACTGCTTGGGTTGGTCAACACCAACGTTCCGAAATTGGGGTTGATCCGCGGATTGGAAGTGGTACCGGTTCCGAAGTGGAGAACGCCACTCGCGTCGGTGGTGGGCACCGGTGGATTGAAGTCGCGGAACGCCAGGAGATGCACACCGCGCGATCCTACATAAGCTGCGGTAACGACAGTATTGCGCCCGATCTCACGTTGCAGATTCAGATTCCACTGGATCTGATAGGGAGTGGTGTGTATATTGTAGTCCGTACCAAACGTCAAGCTGGGCAGCGGCTGCGTCACGCCAGACCCTTGAAACGGAATCGGGAATGACGGATTGGACTGATTCAGTGAGTTGAACGGAGGACTCCCCACGTAACCCGAGAAATAGACGTAGGTTTGATACGGATCATGCATGATTCCGAAACCGCCGCGCAGCGAGGTCTTGTGATCGCCGAAGACGTCATAGGCAAAGCCTAAGCGGGGATCCAAATTCCAAAGACTTGGATTGGTGCCCAGCGCGTGCTTCACGTGCGTGTAACCGGCTCCGTAGGGAGGATTCACTACGTTGTTGAAATTGTCATGCTGCTCGATCGGGTTCGTCTGAAATTCGTAGCGTAGCCCGAGGTTCAGCGTCAGGCGCCGGGAGACTTTCCAGTCATCCTGGAAATACGGTGTGAGAGCGATGTCTCGGATGTCCCGGTTTCCATAAGCCTCTCCGTCCTTCGCGCCGGTAAAGAGGAAGGGGGTACCGCTCAGCAATGCGGGCAAACTGGTGAAGGTGTAATTCCCGTTCCAGTAGGTGTAGCTGAAAGAGTTGATCTGCTGGCGTCTGAAGGAAGCGCCCATCTTCAAGCTGTGGCTTCCTTTGGTCCACAGGATGTCGTCCGATTCGGTGAACTTGTTTTGGAGGAAACGGAATGGATTGACGAAGTTTGCCCCAATTGCGGTGAGTCCACTCACTGAGATCGTAGCGTCCTGCCGTCCCTTGAATAGCTGGAGCGCCGGAGTGGTTTCCGGCTGCGTCTCATCCGTTTCAGGACGCGAGAACGAGAAGCTGAACGAATTGATCAGAGTGGGTGAGAAGATGTGCCGCTCCTGGATCGTGGCGAACTGGTTGTGATTCCGGTCAGACACCGGCCACAGCGGGATCGCCGACGGAACCACTTGATCGGCCTTGTCCGAAAGATAACGGACGAAGAAGGAGTCCTTCTCCGAAACAGTGTAGTCGAAGCGGCCCAGAACGTAGTTTTCGTGCGCCACCTGGCTGGCTATCTCGGTGACTGTCCCGGTTCCGTTCCCCAGATCCGTGGTCGGCAGTGGATAGAGATCCAGGATAGGCTTGACGGCGGCAACGGCCGTGGCGCGAGAAGCGGCGGTAGGAACGAACACCGGGGTGCTGGTACCCAGGGCTTGCCGGATTCCCTCGTAGTTTACGAAGAAGAAGGCCTTGTCCTTCTTGACGGGTCCGCCGACGCTGCCTCCGAACTGATTCTTGCGGAACGGCGGCACGTAGTTCGGATCGAAGAAGCCGCGAGCGTCGAGCGCGCTGTTACGCAGGAAGTCATAAGCCGACCCGTGAAAACTGTTGGTTCCCGACCTGGTCGCGGCATTGATCACGGCTCCGTTGCCACCAAACTCCGCGCCATAGGTGTTGGTGAGTGTCTGAAATTCGGCGATCGCTTCAACTCCCAGGGACGTTCCGGTGACCGCCGCACCGGACCCGCGTTGCCACCAGTCCTGGATGTTTTCGCCGTCCAGCAGGATCGCGTGACCTTCCGGGCGCGCTCCAGAAACGGAAAACGTCGCGGCGCGGCCCACCAGGGCGCTGCTGCCCCCCGCAGGATAGGAGATGGCCCCCGGAGCGAGCAGGATGAGTTGCTCGAAATTGCGTCCGTTCAACGGCATATCACGCATCTGCGCCTGATTTACCAGCGAAGAAACCGCGGACGTGGCCGTCTCCACCTGCGACACGGCGGCTTCGACGTTGATGGTCTGCTCGGCTTGGCCCACGGGCAACTGGAAATCGACAACGGGCTCGCTTCCGACGGTAAGCGTGATGCCCTTGCGAACCAGAGTCTGAAATCCGGTTTTAGATGCCTGAATGTCGTACTCCCCAATCGGGAGATCTGGAACGCTGTACCGACCCTGCCCGTCGCTTGCAACCGAGCGAACGGAAGCCGTTCCCACGTTACGTACTTGAACAGTGGCTTCAGGAATGGATGCGCCCGAACTATCCGTCACACTGCCCAGGACCGTCGCCGTAGCCGCCTGCGCATTCAGACGGCCGATACTGGCGCCTGCCGCGAGAATCAATGCAAAAGTGGAAACAAAAATTAGGTTTTGAGTTTTCATTTGTGTCCGCCCCAAAGCTTCGACGCGAGAGCGCGAGTCCTCTCACTCGACAGGGTCAGCATATCCTGTGGAATCAGGAATA
The DNA here is from genome assembly GCA_041484155.1 of Bryobacteraceae bacterium. Classification (GTDB taxonomy): domain Bacteria; phylum Acidobacteriota; class Terriglobia; order Bryobacterales; family Bryobacteraceae; genus Palsa-187. The sequence continues at coordinate 6,682 of JBGPHB010000033.1, read as the reverse complement.
GTCCATGGATTCCGGATGATAGAACTTATCACCCGAATTGATGTCTTGAGTTTCAGGAGGTGCCAACGCTCCGCTAGGTCTCTGACCGTGTGAAAACCTACTGTGTGGGTAGTATCCTTCAGCGGGTTGTTATGGAATAGAACCCCGCCCTGACGGGCAGGGCTTTGCGGGTTGGCGCCCGTCCACGGCGCTCGTCAACCACGCCGGAAAGCCCCGCCCGTTAGGGCGGGGTTGCGGTGGTTAGCAACCGCCGCGCAGCTTCCCAAGCCCCACGCTATGAAACATTTTCATCTGGTCAGAGACCTAGTCCCGCAGCGGCTCGTGGTGCTCGATGCGATGGCGCTGCGGCGGCCTTGCCGAAAGGTTCTCGATTGCTTGCGGAAACTGATATAGTCGTCCACCAGAAGGTACCCTTATGCCAATGAACAGACACGAATGGACCGCCTTGTCGGTGGCCTTCGCAGCCACGGTTTTTCGTCCGGCTTTTATTTTTCTCGCGCTCGTGTTTCCGGTTGGGTCCCAGCAGCGAGCTAGTTCGCCGCCGCCGGTCACGTCTGCAAGGAAGGGAACCGTAACGGCGAAGGTGGTCGAGGCCGCCAACACGTTCCTGGCGACGCTCACCGTCGCCGAGCGGACCAAATGCACGTTCGAATTCACCAGCAGCCAGCGGACTGGCTGGTCCAACCTTCCTACCGGAGTCTTTCAGCGGAACGGCTTGCGCTTCGGCGACTTGACGTCGCGGCAACGCGAGGCGGCCCTCACGCTCGTGGCCGCAGCCTTGAGCCGCGAGGGATACCAGAAGGTCACCGACATCATGAACGGCGATGAGGTTCTGAAGAACGCCGGAGGCGGGCAGACCGGTGGCCGCCAGGGAGGCGCGGGTCCCGGACGCGGCGGCGGTGTTCGCTTCGGACTCGACGAGTACTACATTGCGCTCCTCGGGACCCCGTCAGCGACCTCGGCCTGGATGATTCAATTTGGCGGGCATCATCTCGCGATAAACGTCACGGTTGTCGGTCCGAACACAGTAATGACGCCCAGCCTGCCCGCCGCCCAGCCGGCGAAGTACATCTTGAACGGCCAGACCATTCGGCCCCTCGGCCACGAAAACGACAAGGGCTTTGCACTCATCAACGCTCTGAACGCCGCGCAACAGAAGCACGCTGTCCTGAACTATGAAGTGAAGGACTTGGTGCTCGGGCCCGGCGCCGACGGAAAAGTGATCCAACCGGAGGGTATCCTCGCATCCGAGTTGGACGCCAGTCAGCAGGCTCTGCTGCTCGACGTCGTGCACGAGTGGGTCGGCATCCTCAACGACGAGGCGGCAACAGCGAAGATGGCGGAAATCAAAGCCAACCTGCCCCACACCTACTTCGCTTGGAGCGGAACCACGAAGAACGGCGGTCTGGCGTACTACCGCGTCCAGGGGCCGACGCTCATCATCGAGTATGCGCCCCAGCAGGGCGACCTCAACCATATCCACACAATCTACCGCGACCCAACCAACGACTACGGCGCGAAATTCGTCAGACCATGAACGCGCGGAGACTCTTAACGTCGTGTGCGGCCCTTGGCGCCTGGCTGGCAACTCTCCCTCCGGCCGGCGCGCATCGGCTTGATGAATATCTCCAGGCCACGCGGCTATCGGTCGACACAGAGCGTGTGGATCTGGAAATTGACCTCACGGCCGGCGTCGCCGTGGCGTCCGAGGTGTTTGCCTGGATTGATACGAACCGCGACGGTGAGATTTCCAACGCAGAGGGCGAAGCGTACGCGCGAACGGTGCTTCGTTGTGTCGTGCTGAAAGTCGACGGCCGGCCCGTGCCCATCAACTTGGTCGAGACCAGCTTCCCACAATTTCGCGATATGAGCCTCGGCGTTGGGACTATCCGATTGCGGGCAACCGCGAAAGTTCCGGCTGCCAGCGCCGGACCTCATCAGGTTGCTTTTTTGAACACGCACCGGACCGAGTCGAGCGCCTACCTCGTCAACGCGCTGGTTCCCGCGAATCCCCGTATTCAGCTCGCGGATCAGCGGCGTGATCGCGCGCAGCTCGGGCTGACATTGGATTACACCGTCATGGCCGACGCACCGTCGGCTCGGACTTTCGTGCTGCTTGCCGGGTTGCTGATGGCTGGATGTTTGTTTTTGCGCGGCCACTCACTCATGCAGATCCGTCGCGCACGCGCCGTGACGAGCTCTTCGTCAAGCCGGATGTCCTGTCCCCATGGTTCGTGAAATACGGACGCGACCCCGCCCTGACGGGCAGGGCTTGCCGGGTGCTGTAAACGTACGACAAAGCCCCGCCCGTCAGGGCGGGGTTCTGCTTCATTTAGAACGCCGTTGGATTTCTTATTAGAATTTCTAGGACATTAGCTCGTGGTCTCAGGCTGCTGAGCTAGGTCCTGCCCTACCGATCGGATGGCATTTCCGCACACCAGCGGGCTCGGCACGCGCGAAGCAAAACTCAAACCATTAGGTCCACTCCCTGAATCAGAGCGCGGATGTATCCGTAACAGAACGCGAAAGACTGCAATCCATCGGGATCGTTCGCCGCCTGCGGAACATGATCCGGCATCAGCAGGTAGGAATAGCCGACTTCCTTGTACACCTGAATGGCCTTGACGAAATCCACATCACCTTCATCGGGAAAGACTTCCACAAAGTCGTCCCGGCGGCCACGGATGTTTCGGAAGTGCACGTTAAAGATCTTCCTCCGGGATCCGAAGTATCGAATCACGTCGAAGATCTCCGCACCAGGGTTATTCAGCATTTCCGAAACCGTCCCTTGGCAGAAATTGAGACCGTGATAGGGACTCTCCCTGATACTGACCAGCCGCTTTAGCCCGTCCACCGTTCCGAGCACCCGCGCGACGCCCTGATAGCCTTCGGGAGGCACGCCGGGGTCGTGCGGATGGCAGGCCATGCGAATCTTGTATTCCTCCGCCACAGGTATCACGCGATCCAAGAAATAGGTAATCCGTTCCCAGGCCGCATCCGCGTCCACCCGGCCGGCGCGCGTCAGGGGCGTTTTCGGGCGCGCCTCCCTCAAGCGCCAGGTGCTATAAGCCGCGTCGCCCCGGCCGGTAGTGTTGGCCGTGCGCAACACGCCCAACAGGCTCATGTTGTATTTGATGGACGGAATACCCACAGCGGCGCAATTCTTGATCATCGTCTGAAGCGCCTCGATATCGCGGTCGCGCTCCGGGCTTTGCGCGAGCATAATGGCGGGATGTTTCTCCTGGTCGATATGGCTGGATGCAAGGATCGGCGGAGCAATGCAATCGACCGCGATGCCGTTTTTCTCCGCCAACTCGCGCATCCGCGCAAGTTCCTCGACGGTGGCGTAAATGCGCCCGCCGCCAATCTCCGGGTAGCCACAGATGTTGCGGACTCCGTAGCGCGCGAAATACTTCAGGTGCGTGTCGTTGGTGGGCGCGCTCTGGCAGCCGAGCTTCATCAAAGCGCGCTGGGGCGACGCGGCGACCACAGGTCTTGTGGCAAGGCCCGCAGCCGCGGCTGCTCCGGAAAAGGAAACAAATCGTCTGCGATTCATAGGCACTTCAACCTCCCGGCTCAAAATCACTATACATCTTCTTTGGCGCTATAGCTCAGGTGGTACGACACGCGCAGTCTGCGAGGCTGATTTCGACCTGCTCCAGCAAATCCTATGAGCCTTGACACCAGTCGGGTTGAAGGTTATGTTTTAGAGGGCACGTAGATGGAACTGCAGCCGGGACCTTACACGAAAGAGATAAACATATGAGAACAAAGAAATGTCTGGCGCTCGCCGCAGCCATCGTGCTGGGTTCCGTATTGCCGCTGTACGCGCATCACGCCGTCACCGCAGAGTTCAACCCTGACAAGGTCATTACATTGAAGGGTGTTGTCTCGAAAGTCGACTGGGTGAATCCCCACATCTACATTTACTTAGACGTGAAGGATGAAAGTGGAAAAACGACCACCTGGATGCTGCAATCGTTGCCCCCCCTGTTCTTCCGAGGCAGTGGGTTGACAAAAGAGACCTTGGTCAACCCTACGCAGGAAGCTACTGTCACGGCATTTCCCGCGAAAGATGGGACTCGGGCTTTCGGGTTCATTCTTAAGGTCACGTATCCGGATGGACATTTCTATAACCTGGCTCCTCAGGGGGATTCTGGTCCACCGCCCCCGGGGAAATAGCAACTCCGGCCTAGCGGAACGTGTTGCACGCAAAAGGAGAAGCTTGATGAAATTCGGACTAACCATGAATTCCGTTGGTCTTGGGCTGGCGATCCTGATGGTTTCCGTGAACGCTTTCGGCCAAGCGGTTCAGTACGGTCCTCCGGGCACCAATTACGTCGTGGAAGCCGCCAGGTACCCCAATGCGGCCGCCAAACCAACGCCCCACATGGCGGATGGCCACCCGGACTTGAATGGCGTGTGGCATCACTTTTTTGGCGGGTTGGTATCGAAGGTGGGCGACAGGTCTTTTGCCCTCGATTTTGGAAAATCTTTGGGACCCGCCACCGCCTCGGCTGGTGGTGCACCTCCGCCGCGTGCGCAGCCCGATCCTGAACCCGAATACAAGAAGGAGTATCGGGAAAAGGTAAAGTTCCTGAATGAGAACCAGGTCAAGGAGGATCGTACTCTGCATTGCCTGCCTCCCGGTGTCCCGCGGCTTGGTCCTCCCCAGCAGATTGTGCACGCACCGAAACAAGCTGTATTCCTTTACGCTGATTTGACGGGCAACCATTGGCGAGTGATACCACTCGACGGTCGCCCCCACGGTACGGATCCAGAAGCCGAGGCAACCAATAACGGCGACTCGGTCGGTCACTGGGAAGGAGACACGCTGGTCGTCGATGTAACCCGGACGAGTGACGAGAATTGGCTCGCCGACAACGGCCTGCTTCACAGTAACAAATTGCACGTAGTTGAACGGTTGCGGCGGGTTGGAGATACCATTCAGTACCAAATGACCGCTGACGACCCCCAAGTGCTCATGAAACCGTGGACCATATCTCGGATTTTGACGCTTCAACCGGACACTCTTGGAGAAGCCGCCCCATGCGTGGATAACGACGCTGGCCATTACGTCAACCTCGAGCACCACGATAACGCGCGCTAAGTCTCCCCCTGAGAAGGCGTGAAAAACTCGTTCAAACCGCTCCGTAAGGTAAGACGCCGTGAAAAATTGTTTCCTCAGCCCGCTCCCGCACGGTCGCGGTTCGGTAAGTAGCTGATTGCGCACGGTGCCGACACCGAACCGCGACCGTGAGGGAGCGGGTTGAACGAATTTTTCGCGGCTTCTCAGGGAGCGGCTTGGAGAATTCAAATTCTTAATTAACACCTTCGCACGGCCGGTGCAGTTGTAGCGGTTGCGCTACCAGGCCCCGCCCGTCAGGGCGGGGTTATAGCAACCGCGCCATGCCATTCTGATGTGAATCGGCTGTAGCAGCGTTAGGTGAGGCACCCGGTGCGCAATTTTCGACTTGTGGCCGAAATGCCCTGCCAATGTCTCGGGCAGCGCGGGGTTGTATCATGGGCGCTATGAGAACCATTGGGGTGTTCTGGTTCGTGGCAGGCGCGGTGTGCACTGCGCAACCCGCTCTGAAAAATCCGTTCGCAAATGACCCTCGAGCGGCTGAAGAAGGCCGTATCGCGTTTCGCGGGAGCTGCGCCCTCTGCCATGGGATACGGGCGGAGGGAGGCCGAGGTCCGGATCTGACTCTGGGCGCCTATTCAGTCGGCGACACCGACGCAGACTTGTACAAGGTCATCGCTACCGGCTCCGCCGGTACGGAGATGCCGGCATTCGCTTCCAACTACGAGAGCGACGACCTCTGGCGCCTGGTCACCTACATCCGATCCGTGGCAGTCCGCGGGAAAATTGCCGTGACAGGGGATCGCGAGGCCGGGCGCCAGTTGTTTGGGAATCGGGGACAATGCGGGCAGTGTCACATGATCAACGGAAAGGGAGGAAGGCTGGGCCCGGACTTGACGTCCGTCGGGCGCAAGCGGAGCCTGGCATATCTGAAGGAATCCATTCTCGACCCCAACGCCGACATTACACCCGGCTACAACACCATCTCAGTGGTTACGAAGGGTGGCAAGACGATTGTCGGAGTCCAGCGCGGCTTCGACGATTTTTCGGCGCAACTGATGGATTCGGCCGAGAACTTCCACTCCTTTGAGAAGAGCGAAGTCACTTCGATGAAACGGGAGATTCGTTCGCTGATGCCGGTGAGCTATCGCAGCTTGTTCAGTGAACAACAGCTGAACGACCTGGTAGCATACCTGGCGAGCCTGCGTGGCTCCACGGAGGGAGGAAAATGAAACGCTTCATTCATGCAACTCTGGCGACTCTGGCAATGACGGGCGCGCTGGGCGCAGCCGATATCACCCAGGAAAAGCTGCGCCAGGCACAGAGCGATGACGCCAACTGGATGATGTACGGGAAGAATTACCTCGGGTGGCGATACAGCGAGCTCCGCCAGATTAACACAACCACGGTTTCGCAATTGACGCCGCAATGGATCTTTCAGACCGGAACGCTGGGAAAGGTCGAAGGCACTCCTCTCGTCTACGACGGGATGATGTATGCGACCGGCCCTACCAACCACGCCTATGGCTGGACCTGGCGACGGGGAGGCCGGTATGGCGCCACAGCAAGGCACTGCCGCCGGGAGTGAGTATCTGT
>JBGPHB010000032.1:0-12348 GCA_041484155.1 Bryobacteraceae bacterium | reverse complement strand
CGCCTTGGTTTTCCGTGCTGCTGCCGATGAAAATGCCATGGGAAACCAGCCCGTTGACGGAGTCGCTTGTCGGGTTCGAAACCGGATTGCTGATGACTCCGAAGCCGCTGGCCGAAATCGAGTACGTGCCCGCGACCGCCGAGAACGTTTGGATCGAACCCGCCGCCCCATCGACAAACGTTCCGCTCATGGTGTATTTGCCGTTGCCATCGAAAGTCATATTGCCGAATACCGAGATGGCATCGGCCAGACTCCCCGAGCTGTCGGCCACCTGGTAGAGCACCTGCCGGAAGTAGTACGTGCCGTTCAGCAGCCCGTTCCCGCTGACATCAAAAGACTGAGCAGCCGCAGGCCATCCTGTCGCGACCCCCACAAATACCACCATCCGCGTTAGTTTCATGATCCTCCAAGTACCTGGACGCGCCCAGAGCCGTTTTGATTACTCAAACTCGATCGAGGACACGATCATGCCCAGTTCTCTCTTGTCCAAGTCGCCGGCACGAAGCGATTTGTCGAGGGAGAAATGGATCACGCTTTCCGTCTTCCGCCGGGCATCCAGCGTCAGCCGCCGCTCCAGCGTGTGCGCTCCGGGATCGTGAAGCAGAGCCGGCTCAAGTTCCTGTCCATCCGCGGTGGCGCGAAGCTCGAGAGTACCAAGCCGGTCTATGAGTACCGGCGGGAGGAACAGGCGCATGGTCATCCGCCGATAGCGCCGAGCCCCGTCCGCGGGCAGACCTATCGAGAACTCCTGCTTGGTCCAGCGCCATCCCGCGAATTCCGCATCGTACCAGCCCGAAATGAGCCGTAGATGCGCCAGCCCGTAATGGCTCCTCAGGAGAACGAAAGCCCGTTCGTCGTGGTGCAGGCTTACGGGGTCCGATTGCAGCGTGTCGCCGAGCGTGAAATATTTGCGGCACTTCCAGCCCGTTCGGATGAAGAGACGCCGCAGCGCAGTTTCGGAGAAAATCCAGTAATTACTATCGTCCTCATTTAATTCGTAAGTATCCAGCAGGTATGCAATCGACATATCGGCCGGCAGACGGCTGCCATCCGGTAGCTGCCGGGCGACTCTCGTACTCAGCACACAATAGTCGGAAGACCGCGCCAGGGCTTCCATCACGTAGAACGGATTCTTGAGATGATACAAGGTTCCAAGAAACAGAGTGAGCCCGTACCGCTCGCCGGGAACCGCGAATTGGGCATCGATATCCAACTCGTGAATATCGACCGATGAATTCAAGCCGCGCTTGAGCGTCCGGACACCGCGCATTCCATTATGATTGGTCCGAGGGTTGTCGACGGCGGCTACTTTGCAGCCCATCGATTCGAATAAGAACGACATCTCTCCGTCGCCGCATCCAATATCGAGAACCCCCTTTTCACGGGCCGTCTCGAGGATGGATTCTTCCTCTGAACCCAGCAGTTGTCCAATGTGATGGACATTGGATAAAGAGTCATACGGGTACCACTCAAAGTCCGGGGCGTCCAATTCGTCCTTCGCAGCCGCCAGGCCGGGACGCAGCCGCTCAGCCGCGATCGACAGATGGTTCACAGTCCAGAGTTTACCGCAGTCGTTGGAAGGCTACTGAACGCCGCGATGGAAATACCCGCGCGCCAGCTCTGGCTTGGTCTGCAACGCCGAGATCCAGCACGCACGGGCCTCGTCCTTTTCTCCCAGTGCGTCCAGCGCATGGCCGAGGTTCAATAAGGCTTCCGCGAACTGCGGCTTGGCGTCGAGCGCCAGGCGGTAGAAGCGGGCGGCATCTTCCAGTTTGTTGAGTTGCTGCGCCAGGAGCCCGCTGTTATAGAACACTTCCGGCGTGGCCTCCCCGGCGTCGATCAGTCGCTGGTGATAGCCCAGGGCCTTTTCAGAGTCGTCGCGCTTCAGCGCGGTTGCCGCCAGACCTCTCAACGCCTCGACGGACTTGGGATCACGCGAGAGGAGCTTCTCCAGAACGGTCTCGGCCTGTTCATATTGGCCGGCCTTCCAGTAAGACATGCCCAGGTTGATTTCGGCGTCGGTCCAGTCCGGCCGCTTTTTCAGGCACGCCTTGAAGGCCTCAATGCTGCCGTGATGGTCCCCGCGGCGGAGCTTGAGATAACCCAGGCGGAACCAGGCGTTCTCCAGGTCCGGATTCTTTTCGACCAGCTGCGCGTACAGAGCTTCGGCTTCATCCAGCGCGCCTTGGCGTTCGGCGATCCAGGCTACCTGATACCGCAGGTCGTCCCGGTCGGGAGCGATCTGAACAGCCTGGTTGAAGGAGTCGCGCGCCTGCGTCACGTCACCCAATTCCTGGTAGGCGACACCCAGATTGATGTGCGCGTAGATGGCTTCGTGCCGAATGTCGGTGGCGCGCAGATAGGCCTCGACGGCCTCCTCCAGTTGCCCCGATCTCTGGTACGCCACGCCCAGGTTGAACCAGTTATCGTAGCTTTGAGGCGCGACTTCGGTCAGTCGCGAGGTGTACTTGGCGGCGCCCTCAAAATCCTCCCGCGCAAAGGCGACCGAAGCGAGTCCTTCCAGCGCGGCTACTGCATCCGGCCGAATCGCCAGCAGCCGCTCGGCGTAGCCCCGCAGCATCTCCTGGTCCTTGCGCTGCATGGCCAGGCTGATCATGTTCACCAGCGAGTCTTCGGCTTTGGGGTTGCGGGCGAGGATGCATTCGTACAGCAACGCGGCTTCATCGAATTCCCAGGCCGTCTGCAACGCAACCGCCTTGCCGAACTGCGCCTCCTCCGAATCGGGTACCTGGGCCAGAACGGCGTCGAACGCTTCCAGCGCTTCCTGGTGCCGGTTCAACTGGAGCAGGGACCCGCCCACCGCAAGCTGCGTTTCGAGGCGCTTGCCGCCGGAAGCGAGCGCGGTCCGGAAGCTCTCCAGAGCTTCGGCGTGACGCCCCAGATTTTGAAAACACAGTCCTAGAGTGAAACGAACTTCCGGGTCGTTCGGGCGAGTCTCACATAGCCGTGAATAGCTGACGGCGGCGGCCTCGTAACGCTTGAGTTCGAACTGGATATGGCCGCGCGCGGCGTCGATCTCCGCAACATCCTGGTTGTCGGCGGCTTCGATACCTTCCAACGCTTTCAGAGCCTCTTCCCGCTGCCCCTGGAGGTGAAGAGAAACGGAGTCTGCCAGATGGCGCAAAGACGAGTCGGTCGCCAGCTGGCCCGGCACATCCGTCAGGAGCTCGGTCGCGGTTCCGCCGCGCTGGCTGGTAATCCCTTTCTTCTGCATGCTCTGCCTCGCTCCTATCCACCCGGCCCGGCCAATTCCTGGGGGGGCAGGTATTACGTTACTTAGATAATCGTCTTAGTCCCGAAGTTTCTTCATAGCAAGGCCCAGTTTTGGCCGCTAAGTTTGTCAGGGACTTCCGGGACTGGCGGCAGGGCGGCTCCCCGCCGCCTGGGAAGAGGCCCCGTGAGGGAGAGTACGTTGGGGGAAGCTTTCACCCGTGGGCGGAACAGGTTAGCCGGTTCCGGGCGCTGCGGACGCAGGACCGCATATGCGGGCGCGATGACCGGTCTTACCACCGCGGTTGGACGAACAACGTGCGATTTCACCGGCACCCGCATAGGGGGGTTGTCAGGAATGCGCGCGAAGCTTATGGGCGGGTCGATTGGCCGCCGTCCCGCTTTCAGCGTAGAATGCCCGGCACGGTCCGCGATTCCTGGAAGAATCGTACCGATGCGTGGAGGCGCTTGCCAGGACGTGAGCGCGGGCCGCAGCGGCCCGTCGCCTTCCTGGAGCTGCGGAAGCGCTACGGGCAATGCGTCGGCCCGACTGTCCATCCCACTGGGCAGACGATACCTGGAGAGCGGCAGCGGCACCAGCATGGACGCCGGGCGGACTCGAATGGGCGAGAACCACGCCCGTAGTGAGGCTGCCTCGCCGTTCGTGGGTCGAGTGACGAATAACCCCGGAGTTCGGTCAGCCGGCAAAAGGCGTGGGATGAAGATGGCTCTGTGAGGCACTCCCACCGCCGGGCGCGAATGGGTCCCGATGCGCGGCTGGAGCTCGGTCGTCACTTTGCCTTTTGCCTCGACCCCAAGCCGGGGCAGGTCTGCCATTGGTTGAACTGGAAGTGCAGTCACAACTGTGTCGCTAGCACGGCGCAGCGTGGGTTTCGGCAGGGGCTCCAGCCTCGGCATCGGGCCCACATAGACATCTCGTCCCGATGCCATATGGGTGAAAGACGACACGAGTTTTCTCGCACTGGCGGGATAAAGCAGGCTGGCCTGCGTGCCAGCTAAAGGCCGGCCCAGCAGCAACCTTGGAGTTGGCTGCACTGGATGATTCTGCGCCAACACTGCCGATTCTTGGACGCCAGCTTGCGAGGCGACGCTGATCTCGCGGGAGAGTGTTGTAGGCCGCACCGCTGCATCCGCAATCGTGGCGGATTCAACCGGTAGCTTGACGGGTTGCGATCGGGCAGCGGCTTCCGGGGCGCTTTCGAACATCTGTTCGCCGATCGAAGCGTCCGCCCGTTCCCAAAGCGCCTGTATGAGCGCCGGTGGCGCCCAAGTCCGGACTGCGATTTCGGCCGGCGTCCGGTTCCTGGAATACAGTGGCGAGGTGCGGCGCGGGAGTTCCGCGAACATCGCGGTCCGCCCAAATTCGCCGGTCCCCTTTGCGGAACGAGCAGCGTCCCACTGGATCGCGTGGTCCTCTCGAAGGGCAGGGTGGCTATCCTGCGGCGCGTGATTCGGGAAGCGAATCTCGCCCGGCCTGATCAGGGCTGAGGCGGGCTGAACTGGAGTGGCGGGCCGAGAGTCGGATTTCCCGCTACTAAAGCCGGGGTACAAGAGACCGCACAAGGGCGGACTTGGCGCCCCGAGAGCGGGTGCCAAGACGGGTACTTGACTCAACGTTTGGGCCGTGATCGTATGGGTACTCGCCTCGACCAGTGCGTGATGAGACGAACGGGCGGGCGGCCAGGATGAGACCGAAGGGGTAGCGACAGCGATCAGGGGACGCCCGACGCCTGCTTCTGACGACGCTAGCAATGACGGAGCCGCGGGTTGCGAATAGATCGGCTCGCAAAGGGGCAAGCTGGCAGGTTCGTCCGGGACTGAGAGCTCTTCAGCCCACTCCGGCAACGGAGGCGCGCAGGGAGGCGCGTCATCCTCCTGAATCGCGATTTCGGCGTTAAGGGAAGGGATTGCCGGCGCCAGGCCCTGAAAGCGGATCGGTTCGTCTTGGCGGTCGCTGACTGAAAACTCCCCGGAGAAGGGCACGGAGTTCGGAGGCACGGAGAGTATGCCCGACTCGCCAATCTGGTGTTCCCCCACCACGGCCGAACCCGCGGGCGGGTGAGTCGGCTCGCTTTCCAGATCGAGAGCTTCTTCCGGAAACAGAACCAACGGTTCCGGAGCAACTGGTGCGGTCTGTAACTGGCGCATCAGGCCGGCCAGCGGTGGCAGTGTGTCTTGTTCGGGTTCTACGACTGGAACGGGGGCGGGAGCAACGGGCGCCTCGGGCGATGGCCGCGAACCGTCGGTCTTAACGCCGATCTTAACTCGCTCAACAGCAAGCTCAGACTGTGCCTGATGGTAGAGTTCTTCGTGGTGCTTCGAACAGAATAGATCTCCCTTCAGCCGCTTGGTTAGGCTTAAGGGTCCGTTGCAATGCCAACACTGCTTCTCCATGCGTACGTACTCGCCCATAGTACGGCAGTCCTTGTGGTATTTCCCAGACGGCGTATCACTTAGGGTTCCTCATATGAGGCCCTCACCTTAGGGCCCGTCTTGGGGAATGTACTTAGATCTGCTGTACTGCATAGCGGCGACCAAAGAGTTGTACCAGTGGAACCCCGCCCTGACGGGCGGGGCTTTCCGGCGTGGTTGATGAATGCGCAAACCCGCAAAGCCCTGCCCGTCAGGGCGGGGTTCAGTTCAGAAATGTAGAAACTCCAGGCCCTGCCCGTCAGGGCGGGGTTCCGTTCAGAAATGAAATCTTCGCGGCCTGCGAAGATTTCGGGCTTTAAGTAGTACTCATACTGTCCCTTTCATCCGAAAATACCCCGTGCCGGGTATTCCTTGAATTGGATACGAGACCTAAGATTGGCATTGCTCTCCCTACAGCGCTTCGTTCTCCTGGCGTGTACAGCTCTCCTCACGGTCTCATGCTCCCGGCCTGAAAACGTACAAGCAGGGGCGCTGAAGACTTCGGACGTGCCGGCGGTCGCTGTCGCCAAGGCCACATTGGAAGATCTGTCCCAGGAGCTGATCCTCACCGCGGAGTTCAAGCCGTTTCAGGAAGTTGAGGTCATGGCCAAAGTCGCCGGTTACGTGAAACAGATCCATGTGGACGTGGGGGATCGAGTTAAACAAGGGCAACTGCTGGCCGTGCTCGAGATTCCCGAGATGGCCGACGACCGGGCCCGCGCGCAGGCCGCGATGGAACGCAGCCAGGCGGAAGTGGCTCGGGCTAAGGACGAGCTCCAGCGAACGCAGTCGGCGCACGACATCGCCCACGTCTCCTTTACCCGGCTGTCGGAGGTTTCCAAGAAAAGGCCCGGCTTGGTCGCGCAACAGGAAATCGACGACGCCCAAAGCAAAGATCTGGTGGCGGAAGCGCAGATTGCGGCAGCGAAATCCAATCAATCCGCCGCTGAGCAACAGGTACACGTCAACAACGCTGAGCTGCAGAAGGTCAACACGCTCTCCGACTACGCTCGCATGACCGCGCCATTTGCGGGCGTGATCACCAAGCGATACGCCGATACCGGTTCAATGATCCAGGCCGGAACGGCGTCGAACACGCAAGCCATGCCGCTCGTGCGGCTGTCGGAAAACAGCCTGCTGCGGTTGATCCTGCCGGTTCCCGAATCGGCGGTACCGACCGTGCGGATCGGCCAGCAAGTCGATGTGCGCGTGTCCGCGCTGAACCGTAGTTTCCGGGGCCAAGTGGCCCGGTTCACCAACAAGGTGGCGCTCGCGACCCGCACCATGGATACCGAGGTGGATGTGCCGAATCCGTCGCTGGTGCTGATTCCCGGAATGTACGCAGAGGTCAACCTCAGCCTTGAAAAACGCAACCGAGTGTTGACTGTTCCCATCCCGGCAATCGACATAGGCAGTGACGAGTCGTCGGGACAAGTTGTTGTAGTGAACGCAGAAAACCAAGTGGAGATTCGTACTGTGCGGCTCGGCTTGCAGACTGCGGCCAAGATGGAAATCCGGTCCGGCTTGCACGAGGGTGATCTGGTGGTGACCGGCAATCGGGCTAGTCTGCATGCGGGCGATCGCGTTCGTCCCAAGTTGACGGAAGCCGCTCCTTAATCTCTCATGTCTCGCTTCGCGATTCGAACTCCGTACTTCATCGTGGTGGTCGCTCTGATCATTGCGGTGGTCGGAGGCACGGCGCTGGTGCGCATGCCCGTCGACATGTTTCCGGCGATCGACATCCCGATGGTGGTGGTGGCCACGTTCTACAACGGCATGCCACCGGAGCAGATCGAAACGGACATCACAAGTCGCTTTGAACGCCAGTTCACCCTGGCGAGTGGTGTTGAGCATATCGAATCGCGTTCCCTTCCGGGTGCCAGTGTTATTCGCGTGTATTTCCAGCCGGGCGCCAATGCGGACTCGGCCGTCGGCACCATCTCTAATCTCGCCATGGCACAGTTGCGGCGTCTGCCCCCCGGCACACTGCCGCCCATCGTGCTGAAGTTCGACGCATCCAGTCTTCCGGTTTGCCTGGTCACGGTGCAGGGAGAGGGGCTCAATGAAACTCAATTGCGCGATACGGCGCAGTTCTCCTTGCGAAACCAGATGGCGAGCGTGCTGGGCGCGAGTGTTCCACAACCGTTCGGCGGAGGCTACCGGCAGATCATGGTGTACGCGGACCCTTACAAACTGGAGGCGTACCAGCTCAGCCTGATGGACGTGGTCCGTACCATCAATCGCTCGAACCTGATCCTGCCCGCCGGGGACGTGCCCATCGGTTCCCTGGACTATAACATCTACACCAACAGCCAGCTTCCCGATATTCAACAGATCGACCGGCTGCCCATCAAAGTCGCGGGTGGATCCATCGTGCGAGTCGCCGACGTGGGCTATGCCCAGGATTCTCACCAGATCCAGACCAGCATCGTGCGCGTGGATGGAAAGCGAGCGGTTTACACACCCGTGCTCAAGCAGGGCGGAGACACCAACACGATCGCGGTTGTGGATGGAGTGCGGGACGTGATGAAGCATCTGGTGGATGTGCCGAAGGAGTTGGTCGCGAACGTGGCGTTCGACCAATCGCGCTTCGTGAAATCGGCGATCCGCACGCTGCTCGACGAAGGCGCGCTCGGGCTGTTTCTCACGTCGCTGATGATTCTGATCTTCCTGGGCAGCGTTCGCGCGACGGTGGCCGTATTCTTCTCGATTCCGCTGTCGGCGCTGGCAACATTTCTGGCGCTCTCCTGGGGCGGTGGCACGGTCAACAGCATGGTTTTGGGCGGACTGGCGCTGGCGTTCTCGAGGCTGATCGATAACTCCGTGGTGGTGCTCGAGAACATCTACCGCCATCTGGAACTGGGCGAGGACCCTCAGGTTGCCGCGGAGTTGGGCGGGCGCGAAGTCGCTCTCCCGGTGCTTTCCGCCACACTGACCACCGCCGTGGTGTTCTTCCCGGTGACTTTCCTGTACGGAGTCAGCCGGTTTCTGTTCTCGGCGCTGGCCCTTACGGTAGTGCTGGCGCTGTTCGCCTCTTACGCCGTGGCGATGACCATCGTGCCCCTGTTTTGCGCCCGCTTCATGAAGGCGGCCTCGCATCACGGTACACCCTCCTCCGAATTGCCCGTCGAAGTCGAGATCAAGAGCACGCACAACCACTGGCGATTCGGCGAGCTTTTCAACGTGTGGTTCAATGACCGATTTGAATCGTTCTTGCGTATTTACGATCGCCTGGTAGCGGGCGCCCTTCGCCGTCCCTGGCTGACCATGGCGGTCTGCGGAGCGTCTTTCGTAGCGAGTCTTGCTCTCTACCCGCAGATCGGCGTCTCGTTTTTCCCGCGTACCGACGCCGGCCAATTCGTGATTAATCTCAAAGCTCCTTCCGGTTCGCGCCTCTCGGTCACTGAGAGTGAAGTCGCAAAAGTAGAGGCGGTGATCCGAGGCGTCGTCTCCCCGGGCGATCTGGGGATGATCGTCTCCAATATCGGAGTCACGCCCGGGTTCTCTTCCATCTACACCAGCAACTCCGCCTCGCATACGGCGTTCGTGCAGGTGAGTCTCAAAGATGGGCATAAGGGAGATAGCTACGAGTACATGGCGCGAGTGAAGCAGCAGCTTGCGGAGGAGATGCCGGAGCTCAGCACATACTTTCAGTCGGGCGGGCTGGTGGATGCGGTCCTGAACCTCGGACTGCCGGCGCCGATCGACGTGCAGGTAAGCGGCTCCAACCTGGCGAAATCCCACGAAACCGCCCAAGTTCTCGCCTCGAAAATCCAGCGTCTACCGGACGTGGCGGACGTTTACATTCCACAGGATGTCGATTACCCGGCGTTGAAGCTGGACGTGGATCGCACCCGCGCAAGTGAACTGGGGCTAGATCAGCAGGAGGTTGTCGGCAACCTGATCACGGCGTTGAGCAGTAATCAGATGATCGCGCCCAGCTATTGGGTCGACCCCAAGTCAGGCCAGGATTACATGCTCACGGTCCAGTACAACGAGGGCCAGGTGAAGTCGCTCTCGGACCTGCGGGCGATCCCCCTGCGTGCCTCGGGGAGTCTGCTGCCCACTCGTCTGGACGCCATCAGCTCGGTGAAGCGGGTGCTCGCGCCAACCGAGGTGGACCACTACCAGATCCGTCGCGTCACCGACGTGTATGTCCGGCCGTTGAACGAGGAGTTGGGAAAGATCGCGGACCGCATCGACGATATCATTGCGCAGACGCCGGTTCCGTAGGGTCTCACGGTCACGCTTCGCGGGATGGTGCAAGGCATGCGCGCTTCGTTCCGCAGCTTCACCATCGGCCTCACCCTTTCGGTGGTGCTGCTGTATCTGATTCTGGTGGCGCAGTTTCGCAGCTTCATCGATCCGCTCCTGATTCTGTTGGCGGTTCCGCCAGGATTGACCGGAGTGCTTCTTACGCTGCGGCTCACGGGTACGACCCTAAACGTGATGTCGCTCATGGGAATCGTGATGCTGACCGGAGTCGCGGTTTCTAACAGTATTCTGATCGTGGAATTTACACGCCAGTTGCGTGAACACGGCACGCAAGTGCGCGAGGCTGTGGCGATGGCCTGCCGCGTCCGCCTGCGGCCGGTGCTGATGACGTCACTGGCAACCATCATCGGCCTGCTGCCCATGGCGTTGAAGCTGGGCGAAGGAAGCGAGAGCTACGCACCGCTCGCCCGCGCACTTTTGGGCGGCTTGGCCCTTTCCGTGGTGCTAACGGTGTTCCTAGTGCCGGCCGCGTACGTGCTTGTCTATGACGAAAACAAGTAGACAGTACGGCGGCCCCCCCGGTCCGGAGCAAAAAGCCGGGACAGTACACCATTTTTCGCCGGACGGGCACATCGAGATCAGAAGAGTTACCGGCCGGCGAAAAATGGTGTACTGTCCCGGTTTTTTGCTTGTTCTGTGCTCGGCCCCCTTGTTGGCCCAACAACTAACCCTCGCCGAGGCTCAAAGACTCGCGATTCAGAACAATCCGCAGCTCACCGCAGCGAAGCTGAACGCGGCTGCGTCGTACCAGATCCCGATTGAATACCGCGCCAATTTTGGACCGGCTGTCATTGGGAGTCTTACCGGCGTTGGGGCGGACTCAGGCAGCCGCCTTGCAGCCGGCGGGCTGAACAATCCGGTGGTCTACAACCGCCTGGGTTCCGGCCTGTCGATCAGCCAGATGGTCACCGATTTCGGAAGGACGCGCAACCTGGTCGACATGGCCAAGCTGCGAGCGCAAGCGCAGGACCAGGTGACCGAAATGGCGCGCGCCGATATTCTGCTGACAACCAGCCGCGCGTACTTCAGCGTCCTGCGAGCGCAAGCTGTCTTGAAGGTGGCGCAAGCAACGGTCTCCGCCCGCCAGCTTGTGTCGGACCAGGTGACCGCGCTTGCCGCGAGCAGTTTGAGATCGACCCTGGATGTCAGTTTCGCCAATGTGAACCTCGCCGACGCGAGGCTGCTGCTGGTTCAGGCGCAGAACGAGCTCAAATCCGCGGAAGCAGTCCTGGCCGGCGCGATGGGGCTGCCCAACCAGACTGCCTACACCCTTTCTGACGAACCGATGCCGGACCCCATGCCGGATCGCGTGGACCCGCTCATCCAAGATGCGCTCCAGAACCGCCCCGAACTAAAAGACCTTCGACTGCGGCAAAGCGCCGCCGAGCGTTTCACCAAAGCGGAACATTCGCTGTACTTCCCGAGCATCGGAGTGATCGGAACGGCGGGTTTTGCGCCGGCTGGGGAAGCCGTCATTCCCGGGCGATACGGAGCGTTCGGGATGAATGTGACGATCCCCGTTTTCAGTGGCGGTCTTTTCAGAGCCCGGCAAACCGAAGCTGAGTTGAGAGCGCAGGCCGCAACGCAGAACATCAACGACCAGGCGGATCGCGTCGTCCGGGACGTTCGGGTCGCTTACCTCGGCGCGCTCACCGCATATGACCGGGTCGGTCTCACCGATCAGTTGTTGACACAGGCCCAGCTTGCTTTGGACCTGGCGCAGAGCCGTTATGACCTTGGCCTGAGCTCGATTGTGGAATTGACTCAGGCCCAGCTCAACTTAACGTCGGCGCAGATTGCAAGCGCCAGCGCGCGATACGACTACCAGACGCAATGGACGGTGGTCCAGTACCAAATCGGCGCGCTGCATTAGGTCATGAACGCTCTTTTAGTCAGCGCACAGGACGCAGATCGCCGCGCCTTCGACGCGATCCTGAGTGGCACGCAGTGGGCGTTGATCGCAGTGCCGGATCTGGCAAACGCCATCGCCGAGCTCAGTCGGGCCGTGTTTCCGATCGTGCTGTATGACCGTGATCTTTCGGGGGGGCCGTGGCAGCGAACGGTGAAGGAGCTCTCGGCGGCCCAAGCCGGCACGTGCATCATTCTGCTGTCGAGCGTCTCGGACCAATATTTGTGGGACGAGGTGGTTCAACACGGGGGCTTCGATGTGCTCGCGCGGCCGTTCGAAAAGCAGCAAGTGCTCTCCACAATCGATTTTGCGTACACCCACTGGAGAACTGCGTGGCCGGCCGTCGCAAACACGGTGACGTAACCCCGCCCTGACGGGCGGGGCTTTATCGTACGTTTGCGACACCCCGCAAGCCCTGCCCGTCAGGGCGGGGTTCAGTTGAGAAATGTAGAAACTCCAGGCCCTGCCCGTCAGGGCGGGGTTCCGTTCAGAAATGAAAT
>JBGPHB010000031.1:0-12365 GCA_041484155.1 Bryobacteraceae bacterium | reverse complement strand
TCGATTCTTCTGCCAGCAAGCCTCGGTCTCGTCCGTGCAGACCGGCCGGTTCTTGCCGAAGCTGATCATCGTGAGTTGGGCGTCCGGTATGCCCATGGTGGTGAGAAACTCCTGCGCCGCGCGGGCGCGCCGGTCGCCGAGGGCTACGTTGTATTCTTCCGAGCCGCGCTCGTCGCAGTGGCCCTCGATCAGGAGCTTCTGCCGGGGATAGTTAGCCAGGATGTCGCGGATGACACCGACATCGTCTTTGAGCGCGGCCGTCGCATCCTGACGGATGATGCTCTTGTCGTAGTCGAACAGAGCATCTGCCAAACGAGCCAGACTCTGGTTCAGAGTGGCCCGTTCCTGCGGTGTCAACGTCGTAGAACGTCGATTCTCAGCGGCCGGCGGGCGCGTCTCCGTCGGTCTCGCAGCGAACGACTGCGCGGCTGGCGTGGATGCCGGAGCCGACGCTACAGGCGTAGTGTCAGGCTGCCGTTGGGCTGTGGGCGGGGTCTTGTGGGCGCACGCCGCAGTCGAAAGTAGCATCGCAAGGCCCAAAAGGGCTAGACTTCCTTGTTTCATAGCTCCTCTCAATTCTCAGAACAAATTGTAAACGTACTATCCATACTATGCTTCAGTCGGCAGGCTCGTGGCAATCCTGTATGGACAGTATTTCGCCTTAAGCGGAGGTTCGATAAACTGGTGACCGTCGGTTGCCGGCGGCCGCTGGCCTGGTACTACGTAAGGTCCACCACAGTCAGCGCTGGGCGTTGACCGTGTTTCTGGTGAATAGCCCGATCGTTCCCGCGCCGGGCGGGCTCATCTCGATCCGAGTCCCGGCAGGCAGCGTCAACGTGGACTTGTAATAGTACGTACGGGCAAACTTGGGGTTGTATTCGTAGATCCACAGCAGCGGCTCGGCGGTGCCGTCGGGACGGATCGCCAACGCCTGGACGCTGGTCCCGGCCTTTACATTTTTCGCGCGCACGGCTACCACCCGCGTGGTAGCCTCGATCTTGGCGCCGGCCGAGACGACCACTTCGGACGTGCGTCGTGGTGTTATCGGATCCAGCCATTCGGTCGCTTTGGGAACCGCGGGGAGGAATTTCGGATCGCCCTCCGGGGCGCCGCCTTCGACCCAGGCTGAGATCGTTTCCAGGTCTTCCTGGGTCAGGCCTCGATCATCCTGGAATTCACCGAATCCCTTTACTGCCTGCCACGGAGGCATGCGGCGCGACAGCACTTCCTCCTTGATCGCTTTCGCCCAGGGCCGCGCTTCTTCGTAAGTCATCAACGAGAAAGCCGAGGCGCCTTCGCGATGGCACATCGCGCAACGCTTGAACAGCAGTCGCGACATCTCCTTCGACCAGGTGATCTTCGTCGTAATGATGTCGTGGGCCTGGGCCGCACAGAAGCTGGCCAACAGCAAAACGACCGTCCGAAGCATTACTTGGCTCCTTGCTCGAATTGTCGCACTTTCTCGAGGGTCTCTCTCAGTTCAGCCTGGTCGACGATGCCAACGCGATACTCGGCAACTTGCCCCCTCCGGTCGATCACGGCCAAGGTGGGATAGGTCGCCACTTTGTAGCTGAGAACCATTGCATCCTCACCGGCCAGAAGCACCGGAACGGTTACCGGCGTTTTCTCCAGGAATCGCCGCACCGTGGCCTCATCCTCGCCCACATTGACGGCGAGCACCACCGCGACATCGGCCAGCTTTTCGAGCCTCTGCAACTCTTCGCGGCACTGGTGGCACCAGGTTGTCCAAAAATTCAGAGCGACCACGCGGCCGGAAAGTTCGTCCAGGCTCCATTCCTTGCCGGACAGGTCTTTCAACCTGAACCCCGGCGCCTTCGAACCCGAGTTTGCCTCGCTCGTCACAAGCGCGATGTAGCGATCGATCCGTCCCCGGTCGTACTTCCAAAAGCCGCGGCACAGATCGAGGTACTGAAGGACGGCCTCGCGCTCGCCCGCGGCGAGCAACTCCTGCGCCAGTTTCATGCTTGGCCCGAACGATCCGAGAACAGCCGACCCTTTGATTCGGCCGGATTCGAGCAGCCGTGCCTTCGCTTCCTTCACATGACCGCGTTCCAACGCTATCCGTCCTAGGACAGTGAAAGCGGCGTGGACCAGGTCGTCGTGATTCCACTCCTTGGAATTAGCGGCAGCGAGTTGCAACAGGCGCCACGCGTCCCGTTCGGCGGCGTCGATGTCGCCGGATTCGAGTTCGGCGGTTGCGAGCCTGGGGAGAACACTCGTCTCCAGATCCTCCGCGGCTTGGGCCGCTGCAAGAGTCGCGGCGAAAAGAAGTGTCATGGCGGTGCGCATTGGCAGCTACCTTGCCTATTGTGACTCACCGCGTTAGAGTTGTAGGGATACTGGAGGACCCACTATGGCATTTTGTCCTAGCTGTGGCGCGCAGGTAGAGGGAAAGTTTTGCGCAAAATGTGGCTCGGCCGTAGCGGCCGCTGCGGGTCAGGCGCCGGCCCCTTCTCAAGCTGTGCCACCCCCCGCCAGCGCTTCGGCCGGCCTGCAGGAGAACGTGGCCGCGGCGCTGTGCTACCTGGGTACGGTGATCACGGGTGTTCTGTTCCTTGTGATCGAGCCATATAACCGGAACAAGGCCATTCGCTTTCACGCGTTCCAGTCGATCTTCTTGTGGGTCGCCGCCGTGGTCATCTATATCGTCGCCGGAATTCTTAGCGTGGTCCTGGGGACTCTTCCCGTCATTGGATTTGTCTTCACCATCCTGTTGCATTCCGTGCTGTTCCTGGCATTCTTTGTCCTGTGGTTGCTGCTGATGTACAAGGCATACAATAACGAACGCTTCGTGGTGCCTATAATCGGTCCGCTGGCTGAAAAACAGGCGTAGCCCGGGCGCCTGGTAGTGCGTCTAATCAGTGTTGTCGCTATTTACTCTTTCCCTGTTCCTTGCCGGCCTGGCTGCCGCGCAAGCCCCGCGCATCGGGATTATCGAGTTCTACGGTCTGAACAAGGTCCCTCAAGCCAAGCTTCGGCAAGCGCTTGGGGCGCGAGAGGGCGATCCGCTGCCTCGGTCTAAGGGCGACGCCGAGGAGCGCATGGATAAAGTTCCTGGCGTGGTCGAGTCCCACTTGGAGGCGGTCTGCTGCGAGGGCGGACAGATGATCCTCTACGTCGGGATAGAAGAAAAGGGCGCGGTGCATTTCGACCTGCGCGAGCCCCCCGACGGCGAGGTTCGCTTGCCGGAGGAGATCACGAATCTCTACCGTCAGTTTCTGGAAGCCGTCGAGTCGGCAGTCCGGAGGGGCGAGGTAGGGGAAGACCTGACCCACGGCCACTCGTTGATGGCCAACCCGGAGGCGCGCGCGATTCAGGAGCAGTTCATCCCGCTTGCGAAGGACCATCTGAAGGAATTGCAAAACGTTTTGAAAAGCTCCTCCGATGAAGAACAGCGCGCCACCGCCGCCTACATCATCGGATATGCGCCGAAGAAGGCCGCCGTCGTCAACGACCTTCAGTACGCGCTCCGGGACGCAGACTCCAGCGTGCGAAACAACGCTACCCGGAACCTGGCGGCGATGGCTGTACTGGCGCGGCTGGACCGCGATTCCGGGGTAAAGATCTCCCCCACGTGGTTCATCGAGATGCTGAACTCGCTATCGTGGACGGACCGCAATAGAGCATTGATGGCGCTGCAGATCCTGACCGATAGCCACGACCCATCGGTGCTGGATCAACTACGTGGCCGCGCACTTACCTCGCTGGCCGAGATGGCCCGTTGGAAATCGCTGGAACATGCGTTGCCCGCATACATGCTACTGGGCCGCATTGCCGGTATCCCAGAGCAGCAGCTACAAGATATCTGGAGCCGGGGCGACCGCGAATCCGTGATCGCTCAGGCGGTCGGGAAAAAGAAGTCCAAGTAAGTTACCGCAGGCCTTTTTCTTTCAGGTGCGAGATCAGGGCCGCCGGGTCGTCGCTGATGATCGCGTCCACTTGCGCTTCAATCAGCTTGTCCCAATCGACCGGCGTGTTGGCGGTCCACGGAACTACTTGTAATCCGGCATCATGCGCTGCGCGAACGTTTTCGGGAGTCACCAGTTTGAATTGCGGTGAGACCATATTCGCTCCGGCTTGGTGAGCGATCGAGACGAAGTCGCGGTCGGTTCCTTCATAGAGCGCCACCCGGCGGATTTCTGGCGCCAATTCCTTCATCGCCTGTAATGTACGGAAATCGAAGGATTGAAGCAGGACCCGGGACTCGAGATGGTGCTTGCGGATCAGGGCGAGCACCAGCCGGGCGAAGTCTCGCGGAGGTGGCGCCAGTTCCGGATGATCCGGGAAGCTCTTGGTCTCGATGTTGAAATGAAACTCGCCGCGCGGGGCCAGCGCGAAAACCTCGTCGAGGGTCGGCATACGCGTGCCGGGCACGGGCGTTTGGTTTGGGAAACCGGGGTTGCGGATCTTCCCGCAGTCCCACTGCCGGACCTGTGCGAGCGTCAGCTCGCGAATCGTCGCCTTGGGCTGAGGGCCGCTGCAGACGGGCGGCTCCAGGTACGGATCGTGAGACACAACCAGGACGTTGTCGCTCGTCACCGCCATGTCCAGTTCGAGAACGTCCACTCCGATGCCGATGGCGTACTCGAACGCGGGCAGAGTGTTCTCGGGACGCATCGCGCGCGCGCCGCGATGGCCGTGTACCAGTATTTTGGAATCTGCTGCAAACATCGTGGTCCATACTAGCATTGCAGCTAACACACGCATGGGTTGAGTGTAGGGCCGGAAAATTACAGGGACGTGAAGGGCAGGCCAGGGCCTGCGTTACTTTTCTGTCCGCCGTTGATCGCATTGGCAGCAATCGCTGCAACGCAGGCACTTTTCGCAGCGGTGGTTGGGACACACGTCTTTGGTGCAGTGTACGCAAATCTCGGTCGAGGGCTCGCCGCAGATGTTGCAGGTCAGTGTCAGAGCCTCTGTCATACGAGATCTATTTCTTGGACGCCGGGCGGTTCACCAAGCCCCGGCATCGCTGGGCCTCTTGCTCCAGGACTTGAGTCTCCTGCTCCTTGTTCGCGGCCAAGTCGGTGATGTACTGCCGCAGCTTGTCCCGGTTCGACGAGTTGTCGCCGAGGACCCCGACGAGAAGATCGCCGACTGCGGGATTTTGATATTTCCTCACACCGTCGACCAGCGAGTTGAGCTGGCTCTCCAGGGATTGCATCCGGAAATAGGCATCCAGCGCCAGGGTCATTTTGTCCGGCTGCTGCTTGAGAGCCTTGGCGGTATTGACCAGGTATCCGAGTTCGTCCTTGGCTCCATTCCACTGCGAGACGTAAGCCTGCGGACCGCCCTTGGACACCCATTGCTGCGGCGTGAGCTGGTCCAGAATCGGTTTGAGCCGCCGGGCCTGAGCCGTAAACGCGTCCAGCGTCTGGGAGATGTCCCATTCGGCTGAAACCGCCGGCGGAGCTTGCCCGTGCGCCAGGAATGTCAGGGAAACGAGCGAAAGGAGGAATCTCATAGACCTACCGCTAGTGTCTCACGTACCAGCAACTGGTTTACTTTACTTTTTCTTCTCCGGCGGCTTCGGCGGGGCGGCTCCGGGCGCCGGCAGCGAGAACAGGTTGTCGGTCAGATCCCGGTTGATCACCACCGACTCGGAGAAAATCTCGTAAATCTTTTCGCCGTTCCGTTCGCGGAGCATCTGGTGAGGCCATTGCACGCCCCCGGCAATGTCGCGATAGCGCGAGAAGCGGGTCACTTCTTCGTCACGCTCCTTGGTTTCCGGATTCCGCCGCGAATACACCTGCCGGATCGGGAGCTTAGTGGATTGATGAAAATACACCGTCAGCAGGCGGTTCTGCGAGTCGGTGATCTCGACGACCTCGACCGGCTGGTTCTCAAAGACGTCGGCGCCGCGGGATTCGAAGATCATCCCTGGCTCGTTCAGCCTATGGCGAAGGATGTAAAGGATATTCCTGAGCGTTGATTCGCGATAACGGTCGAGGCGGTCCTTGGGCAGATCCTTGGCGCCGCGCCAGGTAATCTCCCACCCGCCGTTTTCGGTGAACAATACTGAGGAGTCTTCGTTCTTTCCGAACGCCTGACGCTCGCGCAGACCCACATCCACTCCCGACTTTCCTTGTGCGACGGTCAGATACCGCGTGTAGATCTTCGCCACGGAGAGGCCCGTGAGCTCGTCGCGGTAGAAGGAATAGGCGCGGCCGGATTCGATGCGGTCCTCCATCTTGAGGAACTTTTCGCCGCCCAGGGAGGCCAACGCGTCGTCGATCACTTTCTTTCCGCGCTGCTCCTGGGTCTGGCCCAATACGACGACGGAAGAAACTAATAGCAGCGTGATCGAACGGCTCATGGCTTCTTGCTTAGCTCCTCTGCCTTCAGGCCGCTGTTGAACTTGTACTCCTGCACGGTGACGTCGGCGAATTTCTTGCCACCCTGCTGGATCGTAACTTTGAACGGAACTTTCAAACCGCTGACCTCGCGCCAGTCGGCGAAAATTTCCTCGACCTGGGAGGGCCCGGCCTGTCCCGCTTCCTGATATGTCTGGCGAGCGGGCAGGCCAGTCGATTCGTCGAATTCCATTCTCACGCTGGTTCCGTCCGCGGCGGAGATTTCCACGGTGTTCTTTCCGACCGCGTTCACCTGGACGGAAGAGTCGCGATCCGACAGCAACAACCGGAACGGGTTTCGGAACAGCTCGCCCTGCGCCTGTTTCAACACCGCAGCCGGCATCGCCATGACTCCCTGCGGCGTGACCAGCCATCCAGTCTTGCCGTCCGTGTAGGCGCTGATCTTACCGAACGGAAGCTCCTGGTCCTGCCGGAGATGTCCGGACACCAGATATTGCGAATGCTGCTTGATTTTCATCCCGCCGGCCGCGGCGTCCATCGAAAGCTCGGCCGACTCGGTCGAATCTTTCACCGCTGCCAGCTTGTCGGCTCCGCCGAGCGCCTGTTGCGCGCGCTGGAGAAGCTCACGCCCGCGGTTCAGGCTTGCCGGTTCAGCTTTCGCGGCTGCCTGCTTCGGCTCCGGAATCGTCAGGTCGATCGTGTTGACCTTGCCGAGAGTTGACAGCGGCTTGCCGAATTCCTTGGGGTTGCCTACAGCGACAATCGCGAGACTTTCCGGATGGATGTGCTCCTTGACCACTCGCAGCACGTCGGCGCGCGTCACCGCCGCGATCGCCTTTTGATACTGGAACAGGAAATCCTTGGGGTATCCAAAATACTCGTAGCGCATCGCGCGATTGAGCGTCTTCGAGGGGCTGTCGAAGTTGAACACAAAACTGTTCTGGACCTGCTGTTTGGCGTCCTCCAACTCGGGCTCGGTCACTTCGCTCGAGCGCAGCTTGTCGATCTCGGCGCGAACCGCCTGTATGGTCTCGGTGGTGGTCGCCGATTTGGTGCTGCCGACGATGCGGAACGTGCCGGCATGATTGTAATTCGCCGCCCACACGGCGGCGACACTGTACGCATAGCCGAGCTTCGTTCGAATCTCCGACACCAACCGGCTGCTGAATCCCTGCCCCAGAATGTTTGAAGCTACTTGTAACGCCGGATAATCCTTGTCTCGTAGCGTGCCGCCCAGTTCCCCGATGGAAAAGAATGTCTGCGTGACATCCGGCTTCTCCGCCAGGTAGACGCCGGGAGCGGGCTTCCCCACCACGGCCGGGAAAGGCGGAACAGCGGGCGGATCCACTTTCCATCCGCCGAACAGCTTTTCGAGCTTGTCCCTCATTTCCGGCGTGGAGAAATCGCCGTACACGGCCAAAATGATGTTCTTGGGGAAGTAATAACGGCGATAGAACTGGATCAGGTCCTCGCGATGGATGCGGTCCAGGTGTTCATACTCGATGGTCCAGCCGTAGGAATTATCGCGGCCGTAGAGAATACTCATCAGCTCGCGGTCGGGAATGCCGTCCGGATCGTCATTGCGCCGGGCGATTCCGCTACGCGCTTGTGAGATCATCAAGTCCAGTTTGTCCTGCCGAAACTCCGGGTCGGTCATCACGTCCTTGAATTCCTGGAGCACGGCGTCGCTGGTTTCTTTCAGCGCCGAGAAGGACATGCTGGCGCTGGTCTCGTCCATGCTGCTCTCCACGGACCCCGCGATGTTTTCCAATTCCTCGTCGATCTGGTCACCGGTCTTGGCCTTGGTTCCGCCGGAACGCAAGACTCCAGCGGTCAAGTCGGCGAGGCCGCGCTTGTCGGGAGGGTCGAACAGGTTCCCGGTGCGGACCAGAGCCAGACCGCGGACCAGCGGCAACTCGTGATCCTCCAGCAGGAATACGCGCATGCCGTTCGACAGAGTGAATGTTGCCGGCTCGGGGATGCGAACCTGCGGCATCGGCGGATACTTCAGGCCCTTGTAGGAAGGTATTGGCTGGGCCACGCCCGCGACGGCCAGGACCGCAAGGGCAAATATGACCCGCTTCATTTCGTACCTCCCTCGGACGGCGCAAAGGTGTACGCCACGGTTCGTGTGCTGTCGATCAGGTAAGTCTTGGCCACGCGCTGCACGTCTTCCGCGGTGACGCGGTTATAATCGTCGAGCTGGGTAAACAGCTTCCGCCAGTCCCCGAAGTTGACCGAATAGCTGCACAATTCCGACGCCAGACCGGAGTTGCTGTCCAGTTTGCGGATCAGCTCCGCGCGCAGCTTCGTTCTTACGCGCTCGATCGCGGCGGCATCCACTTTTTCCTTCTTGACGCGCTCGATGATCTCGTAGATCGCTTTCTCGTTCTCTTCCACTGAGTGGCCCGAATTTGGGACGGAGAAGAACAGGAACAGTGAGGGATATTTGCCGCCAGGGAAGGTAGGAATCGTCTGCGCGCCGAGTGCGATCTTTTTGTCCCGCACCAGCTCTTTGTAAACGATGCCCGTCCGCCCGCCGGACAGCACCTCGTTTAGCACGTCGAGCGCGGCGTCATCGGCGGAATACTGGTCCGGACGCTTGTAAGCGATGGCCACGAACGGTTGCGCCGGTGAGGCCACGGCCACGCGCCTCTCCCCCTCCTGCTTCGGCTCCACCGTCCGGATTACGGGTGGCAGTGGTTTGCGCGGCAGCCGCCCGAAATACCGAGTGGCCAGCCGCTTGGCCTCCGCCGGATTCACGTCCCCGGCGATCCCGATGGTGATGTTCCCCGGCGTGTAATAAATCTTGTAAAACTTCTCGGCCTCGGTTCGCCGGAAATCGTCGATATCGCTGGCCCATCCACCCGGCATGACGCGATAGGGATGCGCCGCGAACGCGCTCGCCAGCAGCATTTCGACAAGCTTGCCTTGGGGGCTCGACTCCACGCGCATACGCCGTTCCTCGCGCACCACATCGCGCTCTTTGTAGAATTCGCGGAATACGGGTTGCAGGAAACGCTCGGATTCGAGCAGGAACCACAGCTCCAGGCGGTTCGCGGGGAAGCTGTAGAAATAGTTGGTAGAGTCCTCTCCCGTGCTGGCGTTCAAGCCTACGCCACCGTTGGACTCGACGATACGGTCGTACTCGTTCGATTCAACGAAACTGTCGGCCTTGCCGAAGGCGTCCTTCAGCTCCGCCTCAATGGCCTGAACTTTCTTAGGGTCGGAGCGGAATCCCTTGCGGCGCTCGGCATTCAGGCGATCGTAGACCTGCTCGATCGCGTCCAGTGCCTTTTTCTCTTCCGGCCAGTTCTTGGTGCCGATGGCTTCAGTACCCTTGAAGGCCATGTGCTCGAACATGTGGGCGATGCCGGTTTCGCCGCTCGGATCGTCCACCGAGCCCACGTTCACGTAGGTATGGAATGAAACCACGGGCGCCTCATGCCGCTCGATGATGAGGAATCGCAAGCCGTTCGGGAGGGTGAACTCCGTGACTTTCTTCTCGAATTCCTTGAGCGACTGGGCGGACAGGGTCAGAGAAAACAAAAGGGCGAGACTGAGTTTCATACGCTTCTCTTAGCGTATCAGGCCGACGCCGCGTAGGCTCGCTAGAATTCAACCCCGCCCTGACGGGCGGGGCTTGCGCGCGTTTGCGAACCGTTAACCCCCTGAATCAACCGCCCCAAAAGCCCCGCCCGTCAGGGCGGGGTAGAGCGTTCTCTAGTCTCAAGCCTTCTTAGGCTTCCAGAGACCGAGCGCCGCGCCGGTGGGATCGATGATGATACTTATCCAGCCGGCCCCCATCACTTCGGTCACATCCCTCATGACCGTCGCTCCCAGCGATTTGGCTTTCTGCGTCGCGGCCGCAATGTCGTCGACCAGTACGTAGGCCAGCCAGGACGAGGGCGCTCCGGGCACGGGTTGCGACATGATGCCTCCCGCGGTCCCTTCACCCACTCTGATCATCGTGTAGGTATCGGGTCCCATGGGAACGTCTTCCAACTTCCAACTGAATAACTTGCCGTAAAAGGCTTTCGCCTTGCCGGCATCCGTGGTGTTCAGTTCCACGTGAACGAAGGGGTTGTTCATGGTCTCTGTCCTTTCAAATTAAGATCGCACTCTGGACTAGAGACGCTTGACGCGGGCGAAAATCGACAGCCTCGGACGGCTACTTTATTTCGAGGATCTCTTTTCCCTGCGTCTTCGACGCCTGGTCCACCTTCTGGCTGTCGCCGTCGCCATGTGCTCGAAGATATGGGCGATAGCGGTTTCGCCGAGGAGCGATGATATTCTTCGGTTGAGAGAACCACGGCTGGGCGCGTCTTCGTGAAGTGAGCACCGGGAAAGGCGCCGATCACGACATCGCCCGGCTTCAATTTCGCGCCGACTCCTGCTCATCAAGGTTGCGCAGAGATGCAGTCCGCGCGTCCCGCATGTCCTCATCGGTCCAGGTGTCGGACCATTCCACCGGTTTTCCCTTGGCAAGATCGCTAAGTTGGCGGGCCCAGAAGAACATTCGGTCCGCAGCCTCAGGCACCCGACGCTACTTTACTTCGAGGATTTCTTTTTCCTTCGTCTTCGACGCCTGATCCACCTTCTGAATGTGGCCGTCGGTCATCTTCTGGACATCGTCCAAGGCGCGGCGCTCGTCGTCCTCGCTGATGGCTTTGTCCTTGAGGAGCTTCTTCAGGTGCTCGTTGGCGTCGCGGCGGACATTGCGTAGCGCCACGCGGTGTTCCTCGGCGATGTGGTGCAGGCGCTTGACGATCTCCTTGCGGCGCTCTTCGGTCAGCGCGGGAATCGGCACGCGGATGATCTTGCCGTCGTTGGCCGGGTTCAGACCCAGGTCCGAACTGCGGATCGCCTTTTCGATGGCTCCGATCTGCGATACGTCCCAAGGCTGCACCGTGATCAGGGTCGGCTCGGGAACATGCAGGTTGGAGACCTGATTGAGCGGCGTGGGAGTGCCGTAGTAATCCACCTTGAGATTGTCGAAGATGCCCACGGAAGCGCGGCCCGTGCGGATGGCCGCCATCTCCTGCTGCAAGCCGGTCAGAACTTTGTCCATCCGGGTCTTGGCGTTGGTTTCCACGTCCCGTTGGTTCTTGAAGTCGTGATTGGTAGCTGCTTGTTCTGGTTTCATAGGAGTCTCGCGTTAATGGATCAGCGTGCCGATGGGCTCCCCCATCGCCATTCGCATTATATTGCCGTAGACGTTCAAATTGAAAACGACGATCGGCAGGCGATTGTCACGGCACATGGCCACCGCCGACGCATCCATCACTCTCAAGTTCCTCGACAGCACGTCGGAGTAACCGATTTCGGGAAACCGCACCGCTTCCGGATGCGCCAGCGGATCCATGTCGTAAACGCCGTCCACGCGCGTGGCTTTCGCTACCACTTCGGCGTGAATCTCCAGGCCGCGCAAGGTGGCGGCCGTGTCGGTGGAAAAATATGGATTGGAGGTGCCGGCCGCGAACACCACAATGCGGCCTTTGTCCAGGTGCCGGATGGCCCGCCGCCGGATGTAGGGCTCGGCCACCTGGTGCATTTCGATCGCGGTCATCACACGGGTGGGAACGCCCTGCTTCTCGAGGGAGTCCTGCAGCGCCAGCGCGTTGATCACGGTGGCCAGCATCCCCATGTGATCGGCCGCCACGCGATCCATATTCTGCGCCGCCGCGGCCACTCCGCGAAAGAAATTGCCGCCGCCGACCACCAGGCCGATCTGCACGCCGCTAGCGGCCACCTCGGACACTTCCGCCGCCAGCGCGGCTACACGCGCCGCGTCGATGCCGAACGAGCCCTGGCCCGCCAGCACCTCGCCACTCAGCTTAAGCAGGATCCGCCCGTATTTCGCCACCGGGTTAAGAATTCTCGGCCGCTGGTGTTTCGGCCGGCGCCCCGTCGCCCACTTTGAATCGCACAAAGCGCGACACCGAAATATTCTCGCCGAGCTTGGCAATCCTGGTCTTGATCAGGTCGGCAACGGTTGTGGTGTTCTCTTTGATGAAGGGCTGCTCGTAC
>JBGPHB010000030.1:0-12488 GCA_041484155.1 Bryobacteraceae bacterium | reverse complement strand
GAATTCTGGATATCACGATCCAGTTCGCCTACGGTGAGCAGAGCACAACGATTCAGGGCTATTCACCGACGCCGCCTGTGATCAGCGTTAACAAAGGCTCGGTCGGCCAGGTGACCTATGATCCGGTCACGAACCGTTTCAGCGTCATCGTTGCGCCTGGGCCTGGTGACGACCATGTGGCTGGCTTTTCGATATCGGTAAGTTAAGCCTGCTGTGAACAATTCGTTCAGCCCGCTCCCTCACGGTCGCGGTTCGGTAAGTAGCTGATTGCGCAAAGTGCCGATGCCGAACCGCAACCGTGAGGGAGCGGGCTGAGGAAACTCACCAAGGCACAGGCGCACCGTCATGCCCCAGAAAGGCCCCGGAGTTGCCAGGACCAAGACGCTCGATGACAGCCCGCATGTGCGAAATACTCTCTTCGGGTGAAAGCGGCGCTTCTTTTCCGCCCATGTCGGTCCGCACCCATCCAGGGCTCAAGGCCGCGACGCTGATCCCGTACTGCTTCACGTCGGCAGACAGCGCCAGCATGGCCATATTCAGTGCCGCCTTCGTGCTCCGGTAGGGATACAGCGGCCCCAGGAATCCGAAGCTAGTGCTCTGAGTAAACCCGAAGGACCCCAGGGCGCTGGTGATCGCGACAACCTGCTTGCGATCACCACGCTTCAGATTGTCCAGCAGCGCTTCCGTCAGGCGCACTGGAGCGATGACATGGACCTCGAACATGCGACGCCACAAGTCATAGTCGATCGAGCCTATCGTTTGAGTCCCCTGACCCAAGCCGGCGTTATGAATAAGAAGGTCGATGGCGCGCGAGTCCAACGCTTTCTTCAGCTCCGCGATGGAGCCGGCATCACTTACTTCCAGCCTGCAAATGGTCGCGCGCAGCGCTTTGAGTGCGGTCGCGTCTTCCGGGTTCCTGCACGCCGCGATGACGTCCCAGCCCGCGGCGGCATACTGCTTCACAAACTCCAGGCCGAGTCCGCGATTGCTCCCGGTGACCAGCAAAGTAGACATGCCCTTCATTGTGCCATCAATCCTCGTAAACTGAAAAACATGATCCGATTCCGTTGGGC
Organism: Bryobacteraceae bacterium; assembly: GCA_041484155.1. Taxonomy (GTDB): domain Bacteria; phylum Acidobacteriota; class Terriglobia; order Bryobacterales; family Bryobacteraceae; genus Palsa-187. The sequence continues at coordinate 11,415 of JBGPHB010000030.1, read as the reverse complement.
CGTGATCTGGCCAATGCTGGCGACGGCGGCCAACCCGCCGGCTACCATCGAGAAACGCTTCGCGGAATTGCGAAGCAATCCGCCGGAACTCTACGCGTTTCTGCTCCGGATGCCCAAGGGCGGCGATCTCCATAATCATTTCAGCGGCGCGGTATACGCGGAAACGTACCTGAGAGCAGCGGCGGAGGACGGCCGGTGTGTTGACCTGCGGGCGCTTGCCCTGGTGGCGCCGCCGTGCGCCGAGAATCGCATCGAAGCAGCCCGTGTCCAGGCCGACAACGCGCTGGCAAGCCAGTTGATCGACAGCCTGTCGATGCGAAACTTCGTGCCCGGTCGCGAGTCGGCTCACGATCATTTTTTCGCGACGTTCAATAAGTTGGGACCCATCACACCGGAGCATCGCGGGGAGTTTATTGCCGAAGTGGTCCGTAGAGCGGCGCAGCAGAATGAGTCCTATCTGGAATTGATGACCCTCAATGGCGGGCCCGCGAATGCCCTGGGAACGCGGGTCGGATTCGACGGGGACTTCGAAGGCGCGAAGGAGAAGCTGATGATGGCCGGCATGCAGAAAGTCGTCGAGGAACTGCGGGTCCGCGTCGACGAACTGGAGCGTGGCCGGGTCGCCGCGCTCGGTTGCGACTCACAGCCCAACTCGCCGCCGTGTCGTGTGGCCGTCCGCTACATCTACCAGGTGCTGCGCGAGTCTCCCAAGGAGCAAGCGTTCGCCCAGGTGCTGGCTGGATTTATGCTGGCATCCCTCGACCGGCGCGTGGCCGGCGTCAATTTCGTTCAGCCCGAAGACGGCGTCAACTCCATGCGTGACTACCATCTTCAAATGCAGATGGTCGACTACGTCAAGAAGCTGTATCCGAAGGTTCACATCACGCTGCACGCCGGTGAGCTTGCCTCGAGGCTGGTTCCGCCCGAGGGACTTCGTTTTCATATCCGGGAAGCGGTTGAGCTTGGCCACGCCGAACGCATCGGCCACGGCGCCACGGTCATGTATGAGGCCGACGCTCTGGGGTTGCTGGACATAATGAAACAGCGGCAAATTCTGGTCGAGATCAACCTGACGAGTAACGACCTGATCCTCGGCATTCGCGGCAAAGACCATCCCTTGCCCGTTTACAGAAAACACGGCGTGCCGATCGCGCTGTCGACGGATGACGAAGGCGTCTCGCGCAGCCATCTCACCGAAGAGTACGCGAGGGCGGTTCTGACCTACCGGTTGAGTTATGCCGACCTGAAAGAAATAGTTCGCAACAGCCTGGGGTATTCGTTTCTGCCGGGCGCCAGTTACTGGCGGGATCGATCATATCGGGTTCCCACTTCCGCGTGTGCGACGGGAGCGAAGACTGAATCCTGCCAGACCTTTTTGAAGATCAGCGAGAAAGCGCGGATGGAACTCGACCTCGAAGATCGGTTCCGGGTGTTCGAGAGCTCGCTTGAATCACGACCGTAACTGATCGTGTAGCAGGTGGGGCGGCAGTCCTGGGAGAAGAAAGCCGGCCTGGAGGCCGGCTCGCCGCCATGACTGGCTGCCCCACGGCGTTCGTCAGGCGGCGGACTCCGCCGGAGGCCGGCTCTGGGCGGAGAGGACCACCCACAGCGCCCAACCCGCGATCGCGATCGGTACCGCTAATGCGACGATTGTCCGGCCGGCGTACCAGCCGGCAAATGTAAACGGGACGACTCCCAAGAGCCCGTTCAAAAGCCAATCGGCCACTGTGGCCAGAAACCCGAATCGTCGCAACAGCAGCAGGATGGCATAAACGAAAATCACGACTGCGGTCGCCGTAATCGCGAAATGGTACGGAGAGCTAAAGTCAATCCCGCCGAGGAGAGCGATCAGGAACGATCCCACTACATCCGCAATCCATAGTCTCCGTAAGAGCAGGCGCAGCAATACCACCACCAAAAGGAATGCGATGCTGATACTCATAGCAACGCTAAGAGCTTGCACGAATGCAGCCGAAAAGAAAGCGGCGCTGTTCAAAGAAGTAATCGTCGGAACACCCCCGAGAGGCGCTCCGACGAGGACGTTCGCCAGGACGATCATCAGGTCGCCGGCGGAGCAGAGCAGGAACCCAGCCAGTACATGGGAGGCAACCAGGGGATCCTTGAGGCGGCCCGCCTGAAGGCGTGTCCAGGAGATCAGGGAATCCGGCCAGTGACGCCGGACATAGGGTTCAATGGCCAGATACGCAATCCAGACCACGCCTGCCTGGAGCATGGCTTCACTGATGCCCTGGGCGAGGAGGCCGAATTCCCAGATGGTCGCAACGTGTTCGGCAGTGAGCAGCCACTGGCACATCGTCGCCAAAAAGGCAACGCCCGCAACCCAAGTTGCGCCGCGCCGGTCGCCCCGGCCGGATCGGAGATGCAGGCGGGCCACGAACACAGCTCCCAGCAATGCTATCCCGAAGATCCAAGCACCCAGCAGCGGTCCTATTACAGGACTACCGTTGAATGCGCTTCGCCGGCTCCAGTCGCCACTCATTTCCAAGTAGACCGGGCGTCCTTCCCAGGCTGCGGCGTCGATGTGAATCTGCCCGGCGCCTCCGTCCGCGTAGGTCCCGGTCCATGCCATCCGGGCATCGAAGGGCATCGGCGGAAGCTGGCGCGGTGCGGTTGTCGAAAACCGTGCGGAATCCAGCCCCGCCGCCGCGAACAACTTAGCCCAATCGAATGCCCGGGCTTCCTGTCCACCCTGCGAACCATTTCCCACGGGCCGGACGTCCAGCCCCATCAACCTGCCTTTCGCGTCGAGCAACACGCGTACCATGCCGGGCTCCGTGTTCGGGGGCGAATCGGCAGTGACGGAGGACACCAACACGGGTGAGAAAATAGTCTCGGCCAAAAGCCGGTCGCGGTGCTGACGGTACCAGAAGTCCAGCACCGGAGGTTGATGCGCCGCCAGCCACGCCTGCCGCTGCGCCTCTGGTTGCCGGTTCAAGAAGTTCAAATTCTCCTGGTTGCAACAGTCAAATCCGAAGGCCGTGACGAGAGGTGTCTCGGTGTAACCCAACTGCCTCAAAATGTCCTGGGCGCGAAAGGCGAGTGCGTCCGGCGGAATATTGACTTGCGCCTGATTCAGCAAAGCGATTCTGGTGTGCGTGACGGTGAAGGCGAAGGCCAACACCAGAACTACGATGCCGGCAAAACAGGCGACTGCCGTGCGAGGGCCGAAGCCTTCCTTTTCCGTCGATGCCGCGACCATTTCTGGCGACGGAGTCTCGCCCGCCGCGAGTGCCGCTGCAATAGGGTCTGCCCCAGGCAGTGCCATCGCCACGCTGAGCGCGGAAGAAGGTCTGCGCTTGGGTTCCTCATCGAGACAGCGCAAGATCAGCCGTTCGATGGTAGGATCGAGGTCTTTCACCAGCTCCGACGGGCTCGACTGCGGGTCCTTGCGCGCCTTGCCCGTGAACATCTCATGCAGCACCAGGCCGAGCGAGTAAAGATCGCTTCGTGTAGTAACATCCTTGCCCGCCTTCTGCTCCGGCGACATGTAGGCGGGCGTGCCGCTGCGAAGGTCGCTCAGTGGAATCTCCGCCGCCAACCCGGCGAGTCCGAAATCGGTGATGCGAACGTGGCCCCGGCCGTCGATCATGATGTTGGCAGGTTTCAGATCGCGGTGAAGCACGCCGCGCTCGTGCGCCGCGCCGAGTCCAGCGCAGATCTTGCGCGTGAACTCGATGGCCTTGTCCTGGGGCAGCCGGCCGATGCGGCGGAGCAGCGAGGCGAGATCCTCGCCATCGATGTATTCCATCGAGAGGAAGTGCAGACCTTCGACCATGCCGAGGTCGTAAACTCGACACACGTTGGGATGCGACACCTGCCGCGCGATGCGCACTTCGTTGCGGAACCGCAGCAGCGCGGCTTCACTGATGTTCGCAGGCGTCAAGAACTTGAGCGCCACGGTCTGATTGAGGATTAAGTCGTGGGCTCGATACACCTCGCCCATGCCGCCTTTCCCAAGCAGGCCGAGAATGCGATAGCGCCCGGCCAGTACCGTGCCGGCCGGAAAGCGGCCCTCTTCAGGAGCGCTCGACGAAGGTGGTCCGGGTGCGATGGCGTCCAGCAGTGGAGCGGCTTGGCCTTCCGCGGACAGCATCCGATTTACTTCCCGAAGAAGTAGGGCGTCACCGTCACAGGCATTTTCGACAAAGACCCGCCGTCTGCCCTCCGGCCGTTCCAACGCTTCCTCGAAAATCCGGCGGATGCGGCGGAAGGTGTCCGTGGTGACCGTGTTTTGATCCGCCGGATCGCTCATGATGCAGTCTCCGTGTCCGCCCGCCGCTGCGACGATAGGATCACCCACAGCGCCCACGCCGCGATGGCGACCGGGACCAAGTGCACGCCCATCGAGCGGCCCGCCAACCATCCCGTAATGGTGACTGGCCAGTATATCGTGGTAATCGAAAACAGCCACAGGATCATCATTGGCAGGAATCCGAAGCGGCGCAGCAGCCACATCCATACGAGCGACGCCACCGTCAGGAACGCCACCACCGCCAGATGGGCATGGAGACCGATCCCGTAGCTTCCCCCCTGGCCGATGGCCAGAAGAAGGGACGCCACCAGGTCCGCGGTCCACAGCCTGCGGATCAGCAGGCGCAGCAGCACCACCGTCATCAGGAAAAACAGACCCTCGATCAGCCCAATTCGACCGTTAAAGAGCCACGTGGCGACGGCATGCGCGGTGCTGCCGATTCCGGAGGCGCCGAGCAACAGCGAGCTTCCCGGAACGACTCCAATCAGGGACTCTACAGCCGGCCATGCGAGCATGCCGAAGACCTCGGCCGCCACGATCCCGGCGAGAATGTGGGAGGCGACCACCGGGTTGCGGAGCTGGCCGCTACACAACCGGCTCCAGGAGATGAGAGAGTCGGGCCAGTGGCGCCGCGCGGACGGCTCGATGGCGATATAGAAGATCCACAGCACACCCGCCAACAGCGCGGCTTGGGCCAAGCCCGCGATCGGATTTTCCTCCGGGTCGGTCACGTGCGCGGGTCCCAGGGCCCAGGCTCCGATCCCCAGGACCAGCGCCGTGCCCCCGATCACGGCCGCGCCCCGCCTGTCGCCGCGGCCCAGCCGCAGGTTTCGGCGGGCGACCCAACTTCCGGCGCCAATCAGGACCAGCGCTAAACCCACCTCCAGCAGGATCGAAGCCGGTACTGCCGGTTCCTGGCGGGGAAACGCGCGAGCGTCGAACAAAACAGGCCGGCCTTGCCACGACGCTGCCTCTACCTGGACCCGCTCCGTCCGGTTATCGGCGTACGTTCCGGTCCAGGCGATGCGGGCATCGCTTGCAACAGGGGGTATGCTGTCTGGCGCCGCGGGCGTGAATCTTTCCTGGTCAAGGCCCGCGGCGGTAAACAGCGGGGTCCAGTCGACGGGCTCGGCCCGAGGGCGCTCTTCCCACGGCTGAACTTCCAGCCGCATCAACCGGCCCGTTGCGTCGAGTTGCAGGCGGATCGTCCCCGGCGACACGACCACCGGTTGGTCCGGAAAGCCGCCAGTGAAAGCGGGCGCGCTGAGTTTCCGTTCGCGAGTCTGGCGATAGGAGAAGGGCACGATGGCCGGCCGCTGGCTGGCCAGGATCTCCGCGCGCCTGGTGCGTTCGTAGTGTTCAAGATTCTCGACGGCCTGCGCGTCACAGCAGAAGAATCCGTACGCCGTGGAACCGGGCTTCCCGGTGTAGCCTAGCGTCTTCAGGAGTTGTTGGGCGCGGTCGGCGAGCGCGTCCGGCGGAATCGCCAGGGGCGCGCGGGACAGAAAACCCGTGGTCTCGGCGATCGCTACACCGGCGATCACGAGCAGCACTACGGCCGCAAAGCACAGCCCCGCCGCACGGGGACTGAAACCTTCTTTCTCCTCCGAGGCCGCGACCATTTCAGGAGACGGAGTTTCGCCGGCCGCCAGCGCCGCCGCGATCGGGTCGCCACCCGGAAGCGCCATCGCCACGTTGAGCGCCGAAGAAGGTCTGCGCTTCGGTTCTTCTTCCAGGCAGCGCAAGATCAGGCGCTCGATCGTAAGATCGAGATCCTTCACGAGTTCAGACGGGCTCGATTGCGTATTTTTGCGCGCCTTCCCCGTGAACATTTCGTGCAAGACCAGGCCGAGTGAGTACAGATCGCTGCGCGTGGTGACTTCCTTGCCCGCCTTTTGCTCCGGCGACATGTAGGCGGGCGTACCGCTACGCAGGTCGCTGAGTGGGATTTCGGCGGCCAGCGCCGCCAGGCCGAAATCGGTAATGCGCACTTGGCCTCGCGCATCGATCATGATGTTGGCGGGTTTCAGATCGCGATGCAGCACGCCCCGTTCGTGCGCGGCCGAAAGGCCGGCGCAGATCTTGCGTGTGAACTCGATGGCCTTATCCTGTGGCAGCCGGCCGATGCGGCGGAGCAGAGACGCCAGGTCTTCACCGTCGATGTACTCCATCGAGAGGAAGTGCAGGCTCTCGACCATCCCGAGGTCGTAGACGCGGCACACGTTGGGATGCGATACCTGGCGTGCGATCCGCACTTCATTGCGGAACCGCACGAGCGCGGCTTCGCTGATATGGACCGGAGACAAAAACTTGAGCGCGACCGTCTGGTTCAGGATCAGGTCATGTGCGCGATACACCTCGCCCATGCCGCCTTTCCCAAGGAGGCCGAGGATGCGATAGCGCCCAGCGAGCACGGTACCGGCCGGGAAGCGGCCTTCTTCGGGGGCGCTGGACGGCGCCTTGCCGTCGAGGAGTGGGTCGGATTTGCCTTCAGCGGCAAGCATCCCCTCAACTTCGCGCAGCAGATCGCCATCACCGCCACAAGCTCCGGCAGCAAATGCACTTCGCTCTGCGGTGGGACGCTCCACCGCGGCTTCAAAGATCGCGCGCACTCGGGCGAAACGCTCCGGTGTGATTGAGCCCAGTCGGGTTAAGGTATCTCGTTCCTCCGGTTGTCCCATGGCTGCCAGCCTGCCCTACATTCGTGATAGCGGAAAGTGGACTGTCCGCGTATCATATCGCATCCGCAAAAAACCGGGACAGTACACTATTTTTCGCCGGACGAGCATGCCGAGATCAGAGGAGTTACCGGGCCGGCGAAAAATGGTGTACTGTCCCGGCTTTTTGCTCCTAGCGGGGTAGACCGGAAAACAGCTCGGCCAGCGGGACCGCTAATTCGCCCGCCCGCAAGACGCCGGTGGGCTCCAGCTTGACGGGTTCGCCGCCAGAGTGATACTCCCAGGCGGTTTGCTTGTCCGGATCGATCACCCAGCAGTAGGGCACGCCCCAGGCGTGGTACTTTTCATACTTGGCGAGCATTTCGCCCAGGCCCTGCTCGGGAGAGAGGATCTCGATACAGAGCATAGCCGGTTCCGTTGGATACGGCCGTTCGATCCGGCGAACCAGCGCTCCTGAAGTCGTAGCCATCCCGCCTCTATTCTATCCCGCGGAAGCCCGCCGCTCATCTGATTGTGTCCCAATCCTGAGGCAGCACCGCCGCGAGCCTTGGGACATTTTCCTAAAACGGCTCCCCGGCGTCGGTCCCGGGGGCGTCGCCCTCTTACGTCCCAATTCTGCGATAAAAGAAGGAAGGAAACACATAAGTATGCCTGCCGCTACGCCGCCGACTTCCGCTTCGGCTCCTGCGGGTTTCACCGAGGTGTCGCGGAAGCGCTTCACGCGAGAAGAAGTCGAGCGTATGCTCGATTCCGGTGTCTTTGAAGGGCAGCGGTTCGAGCTAATCGACGGAGACCTGATCGACACAATGGGACAGAAGCCGCCGCACGCCTACACTATCCAGCTCGTTCTAAACTGGCTGGCCAGCTTCCTCGGGACCAAGGTAATTCGGGTCCAGCTCTCCATGGAAGCCTCGGGGGAAGACCGTGAGCGCAGTGTTCCGGAACCCGATCTGGCCGTTTTGGCCGAGATGAAACCCGAGTACCAGCGCCGCCATCCTCGCGGTAACGAACTGCTCCTGGTGGTGGAAGTTTCGGACTCCACCCGTGCCTTGGACCTCTCGCGGAAAGCGGTTTTGTACGCCAGCTCGGGCGTGCCCGAATATTGGGTCCTGGACTTGACGCGCCGGATGCTGGTGATTCACCGCCAGCCCGACGGGGAGCAGTACCGCCACATCCAAATGTTTTCCGAGGAGGAGACGGTCTCCATGGCAGGACGCGAGGAGCGTGTGAAAGCCAGAGACCTGATGCCGGACCGCGACTAACTTTCAGGCTGCGACCGCGGCAGGGCTATCCAGGGCAGCTTCGCAGATGGCGCGAACCTGGGCGAAGCGCTGCGGCGACTACCCGGGCTTGACTTCGAACAGCGGACGCTCTCCCAGCGAGAGACGAAACGCTGCCAGCGCCAGCGCCGAGATGAACACCACTGCGATCATCGAGCTGAAGCCGTACCAGGCGGTGAGGTCCGAGGTAAGAAGGCTGGCGGCGATAAGGTTCACGGTGGCGAAGTAGACCATCGCGACAAAGACGCCGAACCTCTGCATGGTATAGATGAAGACCGCCACGCCTCCGGCCGAAAACAGCCAGTCCACCCAGTGCGTTGCTCCCGCGGACTGCACAGCGACCAGGAGCGCTGCCACCATTACACCGCCAAGGCTGCGCTTGCGGACCAGCATCCATAAAAAGACAATCAGGGAGAAGAGAAACAGCGGGAACACCACTCCGATTCGCAGCGCGGAGAAGATACCGGCCAACACCATGCGCGCGCTCACCAGATTGGGCTGTAAGCTAGGACCTAATATCTTTGTATCCCAAGCCGGCGCGTCGCCCAGCCGGATGTCCACATAGGTCCGCAGCAGGAAGTACAGTCCCGCGGCAACCGCCCACACCAGTCCAACCAGCACGTCGCGCGAGACAGCGGGGTCGCGCCAGCGCCCTTCGAGCACCCGGGACCAGGTGATCATCGCCTGGGGCCACTGCCGCCGCACCCAGGGCTCGATGGCGAGATAGCTCACAGCCAGGATCACGGCGTCGCCGATTGCGGCCCACAAAAGGCCTCCGATTTCGCCGGCTCCGGCGAAACGCGTTGCAAGACCAACAGTCGCAAACCAGGCCACGGTAAAGAACACGGTCAGGCGCAAGGAGCCTCGCATGTCTCCGCGGCCTGTTTTCCAGTTGTAGCGAGCGACCAGACATGCGATGGCAAATGCCAGGAAGATCGCTGCCTGGAATACACGAAAGACTAGCGGAGGTGCGGGCGGCGTCGGAGCACGCTCTGCCTTGCTCCAGGGCCACAGGATTTCGAAGGAAACCGGCTGGCCGTGCGCCGTGGCGGCTTCCACGCGCACCGGCAAGTCCGCATGATTCCGGTACGCGCCCGTCCAGGCCACGCGAGTATCGGCGCCGAGAGGAAGCGGCGTCCGCGGTTCAGTTGCCGCGAACTGCGCCTGGTCGAGGTGCGCCGCGGCGAATAACGCGGACCACGGCATCCCTTGAGAAGCCGGTGGTCGAGCCGGCGCGCGCTCCTCCGTATCCGGCACGGCTCGAAACTGCAGGAGTCCTCCGTCCAGATCGAGCCGCGCCGAAACCATTCCCGGGAAAACCGTGGGCGGATTCGTCGCCGTAACGATTTGAGGACCGCCGAGATTGTTGAGATCGAGCGCCTCGAGCCTGAAACGACTCTGGCGATACCAGAACGAAACCGGCGACGGCGGACTTGCGAGAGTTCGCCTCCATGCCTCCATGCCGGAGATCTTCTTCTCCATGTAGGCGACGTGGCCGGAGTCATAGTCGAAGCCCTGAGCGGCATCGGCGGCGCGTTCGGTGTATCCAAGACTGCGGGCGATCTCGCGAGCTTTCTCCGCGAGCACTTCCGGTGGATGCTCCAGCGGAAGCTGGCTCAGCATGTGAAGCTTGGGCGTAAGAAGGCACAAAGCCACCAGTCCCGCGGCGATGCCCGCCAGCAGCGCTATGGCCGTCTTCGGTGGCAGCGCTTCGTTCGAACCCGACGCTGCGACCATCTCCGGTGAGGGCGTCTCGCCCGCCGCCAGCGCAGCGGCGATGGGATCGGCGCCGGGGAGCGCCATGGCGACGTTCAGGGCAGTTTGCGGGCGGCGCCTGGGGTCTTCTTCGAGGCACCGGAGGATCAGACGCTCGATCGCGGGATCGAGGTCCTTGACGATCTCGCCCGGGCTGGACTGCGTGCCCCTGCGAGCTTTGCCCGTGAACATCTCGTGCAATACGAGGCCCAGCGAGTAGATATCGCTGCGGGTGGTCACATCCTTGCCCGCTTTCTGCTCCGGCGACATGTATGCGGGCGTGCCGCTGCGCAGGTCGCTTAGAGGGATCTCGACCGCAAGTGCGGCCAGCCCGAAGTCAGTGATGCGCACCTGGCCACGGCCGTCGATCATGATGTTGGCGGGCTTCAGATCCCGATGGAGCACGCCGCGCTCATGCGCCGCCGACAAGCCCGCGCAGATCTTGCGTGTGAACTCGACAGCCTTGTCCTGCGGCAGCCGCCCGATGCGCCGCAGCAGCGAGGCCAGATCCTCGCCGTCGATATATTCCATCGAGAGAAAGTGCAGACCCTCGACCATGCCCAGGTCATAGACGCGGCAGACGTTGGGATGCGAGACTTGCCGCGCGATACGCACTTCGTTTCGAAACCTTATCAGTGCGGCCTCGCTGATGTGCGCGGGGGAGAGAAACTTCAAGGCAACAGTCTGGTTCAGGATCAAGTCGTGGGCGCGGTAGACTTCGCCCATACCGCCCTTACCGAGCAGGCCGAGAATGCGGTAGCGCCCAGCCAGTACCGTGCCCGCCGGGAAGCGGCCTTCTTCGGGAGCGCTCGAGGAAGGCGGCGCGGAAGCGATGCCGTCCAGAAGCGGGTCGGGCTGGCCTTCCGCCGCCAGCATCCGGTTCACCTCACGAAGAAGCGTGGCGTGACCAGCGCAGGCGTTTTCGACAAAGGCCCGCCGCCTGCCCTCCGGCCGTTCCAACGCTTCCTCGAAAATCCTGCGGATGCGGCGGAAGGTGTCGGTGGTGACCGTATTCTGATCTGCCGGATCGTTCATGCCCGGAGCCCTCAACTGTGATAGCGGAAACGGCGCGGTCTGAGTATCATAACAGTACCGTGGAAGAAAAGTCGTCTGTTTCCCAGCAGATCACGGTTTGGCTCGCGAATTGGCGGGGCGGCGATCCGGGCGCGCAGGAGCGCCTGTTTGACGCCGTCTATCCCCAGCTCCGCCAGATTGCTTCGCGATTTCTTCGTAACGAACGTAGCGATCACACACTGGAGCCGAACGCGCTGGTCAACGAGCTGTATCTTCGCCTGCTGGGCTCAGAGCCTTTGGCTTACCAGGACCGCGCGCACTTTTACGCCATCGCGGCGCAGACCATGCGGCGTATCTTGATCGACCACGCCCGGGCGCGGATCGCCGGGAAGCGCGGCGGCGAGCAGGAGCGAAT